>JBIIGF010000021.1:0-10730 GCA_044236665.1 Aestuariivirga sp.
CAGCCTTCGCGGGAACGCGGGGCTGACGTTCACGACAAGCGGAGCCGCCTTCTGGCGCTTCTCACGGAAAGGCCGCCCGTTGGGCGGCCTTTTTTGTTTGGCAAGCGCCGTGCCCGCGGAGCGGCGGCTAGGGCTTCAGCACGTCCATCTTGATCGGCCCTTCGGCGCGGCCGTGGATGAACTGGTCGACGTAGGGGTTCCCGCTGTTGTCGATCGTTGAGGCCGCGCCCTGCCACAGGATCTCGCCCTTGTAGATCATCGCGATGTCATCAGCGATCTTGCGGGCCGATGCCATGTCATGGGTGATCGAGATGGTGGTGGCGCCAAGGCGCTTCACGCAGTCGACGATCAGATTGTTGATGACATCCGCCATGATGGGGTCGAGGCCGGTCGTCGGTTCGTCGAAGAAGATGATCTCGGGATCGGCGGCGATGGCGCGGGCGAGGCCAACGCGCTTCTGCATGCCACCGGAGAGTTCGGCAGGAAAGAGATTGCCGACTTCCGGCCCCAGCCCCACCTGGCCCAGTTTCTCGATGGCGATATCGCGGGCCCTGGCGCGGGCCATGTGGCGGCCCTGGATCAGGCCGAAGGCCACATTTTCCCACACCGACAGGGAGTCGAACAGCGCGCCGCCCTGGAACAGCATGCCGAAGCGCGAGAGATAGTCATCGCGCGCCTTGCCCTTGAGGCCGGTGATCTCCTCGCCGCCGACACGGATCGAGCCTTGGTCGGGCTGCAGGATGCCGAGAATGCATTTCAGCATCACTGACTTGCCGGTACCCGACCCGCCGATGACGACGAGCGAGTGCCCCTTGGGCACTGCAAGATTGACGCCGTTCAGCACATGCTTCGGGCCGAAACTCTTGCGGACGCCGTCGAGAACGATGTGACCGTCTGTCATGGCATCAGTCCGCGAACAGAAGCGAGGTGAGCGCGAAATTCGCGGCAAGGATCAGGATGGCGGATGACACCACGGCATTGGTCGTGGCGCGGCCCACGCCCTGCGCGCCGCCCTTGGAATTGAAGCCGTGGTAGCAGCCCATCACCGCGATGATGAAGCCGAACACCGCGGCCTTGATGAGGCCGGAGGTCACATCGCCGATCTCCAGGAAGTCCGCCGTGTTGCGGATATAGGCGTAGCCGTTGAACCCGAGCGACCGGGTGCCGACGATGTAGCCGCCCATGATGCCGATCGTATCGCCCACCGCAACGAGCAACGGCAGCGTGATGACGGCGGCGAGGATGCGCGGTCCCACCAGATATTTGAACGGGTTGGTGGCGAGCGTCACGAGCGCATCGATCTGCTCCGTCACGCGCATGGTGCCGAGTTCGGCGGCAATCGACGCGCCGACGCGGCCCGCCACCATCAATCCGGCGAGCACTGGCCCCAGTTCGCGCGTGATGCCGAGTGCTACGATGGACGCGACGAGGCTTTCAGCATTGAAGCGCGAGGAGCCGAGATAGATCTGCAGGGCCAGCGCGCCGCCTGTGAAGAAGGCCGTGAGGCCGACGACGGGCAGCGAGAAATAACCGATGCGCATCATCTGTTCGAGGATCTGGCGCACGAAGACCTTCGGCGTCAGCCCCTGCAGCAGGGCGTCCTTCAGGAACAGCATGACGCGGCCGATTTCCCCCAGCAGGGACAGCGTGGCGCGGCCGATATGGGCGAGAATGTTCAAACTGCTCCGTCCGATTCGAAACCCGTATAGAGCCTTGCATAGCGGCTGCCCAGCCGGGTGAGCAACTCGTAGGATATGGTGCCCGCCCAGGAGGCGGCTTCATCGATCAGGATGCTGGGACCGATCAGTTCCGCCCGTGTGCCGCGGGTCACGCTGCCTGCAGGAAGGCCCGTCACGTCCACGCCCATCATGTCCATCGAGACGCGGCCGATGACGGGGCAGCGGTGGCCGTTGATGAGTACCTGTGCCGGGCCATCCGGGCGGCGGGAGGAGAGGGCGCGCGGAATGCCGTCCTTGTAGCCGGCCCCCAGAATGGCCACGCGGGAGGCGCGCTCCGCCGTCCATGTGGCGCCGTAGCCAACCGTTTCGCCGGGGGCCAGTTCGCGGAGTTGCATCACGGTGCCTGCGAGATGCGCCACGGCCTGCATGGGGTTTGTGGCCCCCGGCGTGGGGTTGCCGCCATAAAGCGCGATGCCGGGCCGCACCAGATCATGGGTGAAGCCATCGCCCAGAAAAATGCCGCTGGAATTGGCAAGGCTCGCCGGAACGCCCGGCAGCCGCGCCCGCACGGCGCGGAAGGCTTCGGCCTGCCTTTCATTCATCGGGTGGGGCGGGTCGTCGGCGCAGGCGAGGTGGCTCATCAGCAGGGCGACGTTCAGCCCCTCCATCAGGAATCGGTCCTCCACCAGCGCCGCGAATTCGGCGAGCGAGAAGCCCAGCCGGTTGATGCCGGTATCGACATGCAGCGCGCAGGGCAGCCGGCGGCCATAGACGCGGCCGAAGCCGGCCCATTCCCGCGCCTCGTCAATCGAAATCAGGGCCGGGCAGAGATTGCGCTTGGCGTAAAACTCGGCCTGGCCTGCGAACAACCCGTCCAGCACATAGATCGTTGCCTCGGGCAACAGGGCTCGCAGTTCCTCGCCCTCCTTGGGCCGTGCCACGAAATAGCTCCGGCAACCGGCCTCCCACAGGGCGTGGGCCACGGGGGCAATGCCCAGCCCATAGGCGTCGCCCTTCACGGCGGCACCACATTCGGCGTCGCCTGAGCGGGCGCGCAGCCTCTTCCAGTTCTCCTTCAGTGCCACCAGGTCGATGGTGAGCACGGCACCCGCAAGATCCTGAGGGGTTGGCGTCATCCTTGGGTCCTTTCGCTCCCTGGCATAGGGGCGAACCGCCATGCCGATCAAGGGAACTCAACCCTTTCTACCCAGTGACTTCGCCAGAAAGCGAAAGTGCAGCGAAATTGCTCGAATGAAAGCGATTGCATAATTTGCAACTCTTGAACGTATTTTGCGTGACGCAATCACACCAATCAGGGGGAGGTTCCATGCAAGGGACCGCAACGGCACTCAAGGAACATCCGGCTTCGGAGACGCGGAGCGCGGGCGAGGGTGCAAAGCCTTCCGGCAAGATCGACCCCAAGGAATTGCGTAGGATTCTCCGCACTGTAAAGAAAATCGGCCGGAGTGATGGCGCGGCGCTGTGGCAGCCGGTGGCACCCGGCGGGCCGAGCCGCTACGATTACTACCAGGAGGCGCTGATGATCGCCTTCCGTGATCAGCTGCCGAGCTCCATTCGGCGCCTGAAAGCATCGAAACCGATTGCGGTAAGGACCCGGAAAATCGTCAGTGCGATGCTGACGCTGGGCCGCTTCAACGGCGAGTCGGTCCAGGCCTGACGCCGCGCCCGGCTCAGGCCGCGCCGGTTAACCCGTCCAGCAGGCTGTAAGGCGAAAGCAGTGGCCGCCCGGCGGCCGTGGCTGGGCAGAGTGAATGGCGCACCTGCTCAGGAATCCCTGGGGCGGAGAGGGGCAGCAGTCCGGCCTCGGCGATCGTACGCCGCAACAGCGATGAGGCACCGCGATATTCCAAGGTCGCACGCAGCGCGAGCGGGCGGCCATCCGGCTCCATCACCAGCGCGAGGCCGCTCATGAAATCCCCGGTCAGCGAGGTCTCGGCACCGAGCGTCACCATGCTGATGTCGCCATGGCCCCGGTGGTTCAGCGCCAGAAGGAATTTGCCGGTGTCGCCGTCGAGCGCCACGCCATCGTGGCGGCCGCTCAGATAATAGCGCTGCTGCTGGCCGAGTGCCCGGAACTTGGTGAAGCGGGTGAACAGGGTGGCCCCATCGCGGCGGTAGACAAACAGCGCCGCCCGCACGCAGGTGCCAGGATCACGCGGCCAGGGATGATAGAGATGATAGCAACCAGGCCTCAGGCTGCTCTGCCGCATATTGCCGGCCAGGCCGGAAAACCGGCCGAGCAGGTGGCCAGACGGCATCGCCGCTTGCCCATTCACGCCGTGAAACAGCGCGGCCGGTTGCACGGCGAAGAAGGCGCAGATCCGCTGCAGGGTTGGGCCGTTGGGAAGGGTCGAGCCTGCCAGGTATTTGTTGAATTGCTGGCGGTTCATGCCGAGCGCCCGGCACACGGCCGCAATCGACCCATGCTGCGTGCACAGGGCGCGCAGGTTGTCGGCAAACTGCCGATGGGGCGAAAAGGGAGGTGCCTTGCTCATCAACGCCTGAACGTCCATCTTCCGAAAAGGTTTTCAAGCACGAGATAAACATCCACAGCCCGGCCCCGCATGGATTGATTGGCCGGACGGTTACCGCTCTCTCACCAGATGTAATCGGTTTCAATCAATCTGGAAGCGAAAATCTGCACAAAAAGTGAAAAAGCACAATCGGAAAGGGTAACCGCTGGACTTCCGCCGTCTAGTCGAGGCGTTCGGGCAGGTATTCGCTGCGCACCAGGTTCTGGAACTTGGTCAGGCTCGCCTCGAACTGCAGCTCCACGATGCCGGTGGGGCCGTGGCGCTGCTTGCCGATGATGACTTCCGCCACGCCGTTCACCCGGTTCATCTGCTCCTGCCAGTCGAAGTGTTCCTGGGTGTTGGGGCGCGGTTCTTTGCGGGCGAGGTAATACTCTTCGCGGTAGACGAACAGCACCACGTCGGCGTCCTGTTCGATCGAACCTGATTCACGCAGATCCGCGAGCTGGGGGCGCTTGTCGTCACGGTTCTCGACCTGGCGCGACAGCTGCGAGAGGGCGATGATCGGCACGGCAAGTTCCTTGGCCAGCGCCTTGAGGCCCACGGTGATTTCCGACACCTCCTGCACGCGGCCTTCCGAGGCGCGCCGCGACGAGCCCGAGAGGAGCTGCAGATAGTCCACCACCAGAAGGCCGAGGCCGCGCTGGCGCTTCAGGCGGCGGGCACGCGCCGCCACCTGCGCGATGGTGATGCCGCCTGTCGCATCGATGTAGAGCGGCAGCGACTGCATCTCGCGCGTCACCTCGACGATCTTGGAAAACTCCTCTTCCGTGATCTTGCCGCGCCGGATGCGCTCCGACGGGATCATCGCCTGTTCGGAGATGATACGGGTGGCGAGCTGCTCGGCCGACATTTCGAGCGAGAAGAAGGCGACGACGCCGCCATCCGCCACCTTTACCGAACCATCCGCCAGATGCTCCGCCTTGTAGGCCTTGGCGATGTTGTAGGCGATGTTGGTGGCGAGCGATGTCTTGCCCATGGCGGGGCGGCCGGCGAGGATGATGAGGTCCGACGCCTGAAGGCCGCCCATCTTCTCATCGAGGTCCTTGAGGCCCGTGGAAATGCCGGAGAGGCCGCCATCGCGCTGATAGGCGCTGGCCGCCATGTCCACCGCATCGGTGAGGGCGCGGGCGAAGGGCTGGAAGCCCTGGCCGTATTTGCCCGTTTCGGCCATCGAGTAGAGCGTCTGCTCGGCGCGTTCGATCAGATCACGGGCACTGTCCTCGATGTCGGGGTCGAAAGCCTCGTTGACCATGTCGGTGCCGATGCCGATGAGCTTGCGGCGCTGCGCCAGCTCATGGATGGTGCGGCCATATTCCTCGGCGTTGATGATGGTGGTGGCGCTGGCCGCAAGCCGCGCGAGATAGGCGGTGCCGCCGATTTCCTTCAGTGTCGCGTCATTCTCGAAATGGCTCTTGAGCGTCACCGGGCTCGCCAGCTTGCCGATCTTGATCAGGGTCGAGGCAGCTTCGAAGATGCGTGCGTGCAGCGGTTCGAAGAAATGCTCCGGCGTGAGGAAGGCCGAGACCTTGTCGCAGGCTTCGTTGTTGACGAGGATGGCGCCCAGCAATGCTTGTTCCGCCTCAAGATTATGGGGCGGGCTGCGGTAGGCGTCATCTTCCTGTTGCGGCTCGATGGCGCGAAGGGGGGTCGGCGGTGTCATCAATCAACCGTAAAGAAATAGCGCGGCCATGTGGCGGCTTTATGCCTGAGAGCCACGGTTTTTGCCCGTTATACACAGGCCGGTCGCGCCGCTTTCGCCCGGCTATTCGGCGGAAACCGACCTGAGGCGCGGCAGCTTCGCGTCAATGACGCGCAGGCGTTCTTCCTCGGCGAACATGTAGTTGCGCGTCAGCGGCAGCACATGCTGGTTCTTCACGAACTGGATCTGGAAATTGTTCATGCCGCCATAGCGGAAGGCGCATTCGGAGGCCGCGAGATAAAATTCCCACATGCGGCAGAAGCGCTCGTCGTAAAGCTCCTTGGCGCGGCCGCGGTGGGCGGCGAAACGCTGGTACCATTCGCGCAGTGTCTTGGCATAATGCAGCCGCAGGATTTCGATGTCGGTGACATAGAGCCCCGACTTCTCGATATGCGGCAGCACTTCCGAAAGGGCGGGGATGTAGCCGCCGGGGAAGATGTACTTCTTCACCCAGGCCGAGGTGGCGCCGGGACCGTCCGAGCGATTGATCGAATGCAGCACGGCAATGCCGTCATCCTTCAGAAGCCCGTTCACCTTGGTGAAGAACTCCTTGAAGTGGCCAATACCCACATGCTCGAACATGCCGACGGAGACAATACGGTCGAACTTCTGGGTCAGGTGGCGGTAGTCCTTGAGCAGGAACTGCACGCGGTCGGCTATGCCGCGCTGCTGGGCGCGCTCGTTGGACAGCTTGTGTTGCTCTTCCGACAGGGTGACGCCCGTCACCTCGGCGCCGCAGATTTCGGCGATGTAGAGCCCAAGCCCGCCCCAGCCGGAGCCGATATCCAGAACCTTCATGCCGGGCTTGATGTCGAGCTTGGCGGCGAGGTGGCGCTTCTTGGCCAGCTGCGCATCTTCGAGCGAGCCATCGTCGGTCTCGAAATAGGCACAGGAATACTGCCGGTCACGGTCGAGGAACAGGTCGTAGAGCGCGCCCGAGAGGTCATAGTGGTGGGCGACGTTGTTCTTGGCCTTGCCGACCGGATTATACTGGTCAACCCGCTTCAGCGACTTGCGCACATTATCGGCGGCCTTGGCGATGCGGGGCAGCCGGTCGGGCCGGCCGTTCTCCATCAGCAGGGCGAGGGCATCATAGATGGTCGTGCCGCCCGAGACATCGAGCGAGCCGTCCATGTAGCATTCACCCAGATAGAGATCGGGGTCGGTGGCGACCTTGGTGGCGGCAAGCTGTGAATTGATGTGCAGGTTCACCGGCGTGCCAGTGCCATCGCCATATTCGCGTTGCTTGCCATCCGGGCCGGTCACCCGCAGGGTGCCGTTCAGAACGACCGTCTTTAGCGCACGGTCAAGAAATCCGTACATCGCTCACTCCCGCTTCTTGTGTGGGGCCTGGGGAAAGCTTCCTCCAGATGCCGCAAGTTAACGAAAGTTTAATGTGACTGCCGGGTGACGCGCAAGGGGGTGAACAGCCCAGAGTTAACGCCATTTGTACAGTTAAGGCAGGGACTTGGCTGTAATTTGGCGAAGCCTCTACTCAGGCTTGCCGCTTATGTGAAAAGGGCCGCTCCCGGGAGGGGCGGCCCTTGACATTGGTGATGGGGCTGACGAATCAGCGATTGTCTTCCGCAGCGGCCTCAGCCTGGGCTTCCTCGAAGAGGGCTTCGGCTGCAGCGCGGATTTCGGCGCGGTCGGACACCGGGCCGGTGAGGTCCTCACCGCGGGCCTGGGCTGCGGCTTCCTCCGGCGAGCGGGCGATGTTCACCGTCACCAGCACTTCGACTTCCGGATGCGGCGACACCGAAACCTGGTGCAGGCCGATGGTCTTGATCGGGGCGGTGAGCTGCACGTGGCCGCGGTCCACCTTCACGCCAACGGCGGCGGCGGCTTCCACGATGTCACGCGGCGAGACGGAGCCGTAGAGCTGGCCCGATTCGCCTGCCTGGCGGATCAGGATGAAAGACTTGCCCTCCAGTGCCTTGGCTTCATCGCCGGCGGCGGCGCGGCGTTCGGCGTTGCGGGCCTCAAGGGCGGCGCGCTCACGTTCGAACTTCGCCTTGTTGGCGTCGGTGGCGCGCAGCGCCTTGCCCTGGCGGAGCAGGAAGTTGCGGGCGTAGCCGTCCTTGACCTTCACCACCTCGCCCATGTGGCCGAGCTTCGCAACGCGTTCGAGAAGAATGACGTCCATGTTGCGAACTCCTTACTTCAGCACATAGGGCAGCAGGCCCAGGAAGCGGGCGCGCTTGATGGCCTGGGCCAGCTCGCGCTGCTTCTTGGCGCACACCGCGGTGATGCGGCTCGGCACGATCTTGCCGCGCTCGGACACGTAGCGCTGCAGGAGGCGCACGTCCTTGTAGTCGATCTTCGGGGCGTTCTCGCCAGTGAAGGGGCAGCTCTTCTTGCGGCGGAAGAACGGCCGGCGGGCTTGCGGAGCGGACATCAGTTGCTCTCCTCGTTGGATTCGGCGCGGTCGTCGCGGCGTTCACGGTCCTCGCGGCGGCGCATCTGGGCCGAAGGGCCATCCTCATGCGCCTCGACCTTGACGGTCATGAAGCGGATGACGTCTTCCGAGATCGACATCTGGCGTTCCATTTCCTGAACGGCCGCCGAGGGAGCGTCGATGTTGAAGAGCGTGTAATGCGCCTTGCGGTTCTTCTTGATGCGGTAGGTGAGGGACTTGAGGCCCCAGTATTCGGTCTTGGTGACCTTGCCGCCATTCGCGGCGAGCAGGGCCTTGTACTGCTCCGTCAGGGCATCGACCTGCGTGGGGGCAGCGTCCTGACGGGTCAGGAACACGTGCTCGTAAAGAGCCATTTGCGTTGTGCCTTTCTGTTACATTCCAGTACGGCAGACATCCGGCGCAGAGCCTCTTTCGAACCCGTGGAAAGGCTCGAAAGACCGGTCAAACGAAAGAGCGGAGACACGGGAAGACGGGATTTCACTCCCTGGCCATTTGCATGGCCCTTCCGTTCAGCCCCCAGCCGGGTGCCTATCGGCGAGGCGGCTTATGGCCGAACTGGCGGGGGATTGCAAGGGCAAGCGCCGCGGCCTGCCGTGGCGTCCGGTTGACAACCTGCCGTGCCTGTCGGAACCTCCAACATGAATTTTTGTTAAGCTGGGGTGCCGTGAACCATTCAGACAGCGTCATCGAGTTCCGCAAGGTCACCAAGCAGTTCGGCGATGTGGTGGCGGTTGCCGACAACGACCTGGCGGTGAAGCCGGGCGAATTCCTGTCGATTCTGGGTCCCTCTGGCTGCGGCAAGACCACATCGCTGCGCATGATGGCGGGTTTCGAGCAGCCGACCTCGGGCGAGGTGTTCATCCGGGGCGAGAATGTGACCGGCGTTCCCGCCTACCGCCGCCCGGTGAACATGGTGTTCCAGCATTATGCGCTGTTCCCCCATCTCTCGGTTGCCGACAACGTGTCCTATGGCCTGCGCCAGCGCAGTCCGAAACCCTCCCGTGCCGAGATCGACCGGGCGGTGGATGAGGCGCTGGCGATGGTGCGCCTGTCGGGTTACGGCAAGCGGCGCAGCTATGAGCTGTCAGGCGGCCAGCAGCAGCGCGTGGCACTGGCGCGCGCGCTCATCAACCGGCCCGCCGTTCTCTTGCTGGACGAGCCGCTGGCCGCCCTCGACCGCAAGCTGAGGAGCGACATGCAGATCGAGCTTCAGAACCTGCAGCGCAATGTCGGCATCACCTTCCTTCTGGTCACGCATGACCAGGAGGAGGCACTCTCCATGTCGGACCGCGTCTGCGTCATGCGCGAGGGGCGCATCGTGCAGGCGGGCTCACCGCGCGACCTCTATGACCGGCCGGTGAACCGCTATGTGGCGGATTTCGTCGGCAAGACGAACTTCTTCGCCGGTCGGACGGCTCAGGATGTGCTGAGTGTCCGGCCGGAGCAGATCGAGATCGCGGCTGTGGAGGCGAAACTGCCCGAGGGCCTTGCCACCAGGCTTCCCGTGAAGGTCCTGAACCGCATCTTCCTCGGCGAGCACACGGAATATGTGGTGGCGCATGAGACGCTGGGGCAGTTCATGGTGATGGCGCCGCGCAAGTCCGAGCGCGAGGCCGGTGTCTACGATATCGGCGACATGATCGCCGCAGGCTGGCGCGCCGAGGCAGAGCGCATCCTGCCCAATGATTGAGTGATAACCAAAACAGGGAGAAGACGCATGACGAAGCATCCAGACTACATTTCGCCTGAGAAGTTCATCGAAGAACTCCGCCGCTACCAGAAGGGCAGCGTGACGCGCCGCCACTTCCTCGGCGTGACGGGCCTTGGCCTTGCCACGGCGGTGATGGGCAGCGCCGTGCCGGGCCTCAGGCCCCGCAAGGCCCATGCGGCCCTTTCGGGCACGCTGAACTTCACCACATGGCCCAGCTATTTCGCCCAGGAGAACCTCGACAACTTCACCAAGGACACGGGCGTCAAGATCAATGTCGCGGTGTTCGGCTCGAACGAGGAGATGCTGGCCAAGCTGCAGGCGGGCTCCACCGGCTGGGACGTATTCGTTCCCACCAACTACGCGATCTCGACCTACAAGGACCTCGACCTGGTCCAGCCGATCGATCTCGCGAAGCTGCCCAATTACGATGCCGCCTCGCAGGAGCAGCGCTTCACTGCCGAAGGCGTCATCGACGGCAAGGTCTATGCCGTGCCGAAGAACTGGGGCACCACGGGCTTTGTCTATAATTCGAAGGCGATGACCCAGAAGCCCACCTCCTGGAAGGAGTTCTTCGACCTCACCCGCAACGAGGCCTCGGGCCGCGTGATGGTGCATGACTACCAGCTCACCACCATCGGCAACGCGCTCAAGTATTTCGGTTACTCGT
>JBIIGF010000429.1:0-2881 GCA_044236665.1 Aestuariivirga sp.
GGGTGCTTTAAATTCCTGAAAGCACGTATAGAGTGAAGTTTCGGATGTCAATGCAACTGGAGGGAAGAATGAGGGGTAGGCGGCGCACATTGGCCAATGGAACCGGTCTGGGTGTTCTCGAAGGCGCCCTTCAATCCATGGGGCAGACCGCAGGTTCCCCTATGGATCAGCGTCAGACAGCCGAATATCTGGTGGACATCATTCTGGAACTGCGCAACCTCGCGCGCACCGCCAAGCTCTACACCGTCATGGTGCCGCTTGAATATGCCTATTACGAGGCGTTCGGTGTCGCCAACCGGGTGGACGTTCCACCCGAAGAGGTGGAGCGGATCAAGGCGCTGACCAAAATCGGTGCCGAATATGATCAGAGCGCGTGACGTTTGGCGCCCAGCGGCTCGGCATGGGCAATCACCCGGCGGATGTCGCTGAAGCGGTCCTTGAGACCCGCCTCCACCCGGTCAATATCCCGGTGGATGGCCTCGACCGTATCGGCAGGCGAGCACCGGCAATGGTAATGCAGAAAGAGGCCTTCGTCCGTCTTGCGCAGGCGGATGCTGTGAATGTCGCTGAGGCGGTCATGGGCCGCAGCAAGTTCCGTGAGCGCGGCGGACACCTTCGATGTGAGCCCCGAGGGCGCATCCTGCCCCAGCAAGAGGCGCTCGGGTTGCGGTTCGATGTGGGTTTCCACCTCCACATCGCTTCCCAGTTCGTGGCGGATCGCCTCCTCAAGCGCGGTCGCGGTGTCATGCGCCGAGCCCAGTGGGGTTGACCCGTCCACCTCGAGATCAAAGCTGACGGCAAGCCTTTCCCCGATCTTCTGGACGGTCAGGTGATGGATCGCCAGGTTGCGGCGGGTGGCGATGAGCATGACCTTTTGGAACACCGTTTCATTGTCGAGCGCCACCGGATTGGCTGTCACCGTGATGTCGGCATTGGGGAAGCGTGCCTGCACGGCGTGATGGATCGCGTCCTTGGTCTTCACAATGTCGTCGATGGGCATGGTGCGCGCCACCTCCACCACGATGGCGGTGAACATGGTGGGGCCTGCTGGCTTGAGGCGGATTGATTTGGTGGCGAGCACCCCATGGACATCGCCCACGAGGCCGCGCACGATCTCCGTTGCACCGGCGGGGGCTGCATCGAGAAGTGTATTGAGAGTTCGGGCCCCCAACTGCCAGCCGGCATGGGCTATGAAGACAGACACGATCAGCGCCGCAATGGAATCCGCCGCCGGAATGCCCGCCCAGACCGCGCCAAGCCCGGCCAGCACGACGATGGAACTCCACATGTCGGAGGAAAAATGCAGGGCGTCGGCCTCCAGCGCCTCGCTTGAGGTCTTCTTCGCCACCCGCCTCAGCACACGGACTCGGTTGTAGTCGATGAGGATGGAACCCGCGATGATGGCGATGGCCCACCAGGTGACCTCCACCGTGTGGCCGGATCCGCCGAGGAGCCGGTCGATGGCCTCCCACGCAATCCACCCCGTGGTGACGAACAACAACCCTGTTTCCACCAGCGCCGCGATGCTCTCGATCTTGGCATGGCCGTAGTGGTGCTCGTCATCGGCGGGCCGGTCCCCCCAGCGGATGGCGAAATAGGTGATGATGGTCGCGCCGAAGTCGATGATGCTGTGAATCGCTTCCGAGAGGATGCCGAGCGAACCGGTGAAAATGGCGGCAATGAACTTCGATCCCGCCAGCACGGCGCTGGCGAGTATGGAGACAAGGGCGACCGACTGCTTTTCTGCGCTGGACATGGGCTCTCTCTAGTCCTGCCCCGGGCCGGCTTCAAGCCATACCGGCAAAGCATGTCACCAGCCTCATCGCGGCAGTTGCGCAAGGCCTGCAAATGGTGCTCGTGTGGCAGCACGACAGCCATGCCGAGTGATCCCGCCACATCCGCCGCCTTAACGCCACGCCGCGCCGGGGCCTATACCTTTGCGGCGATCTTTGCCTTCGAGTCCTTCGTCCGGTCGATCAATGCCACGGTCATCTCGCTGCAGGCCTATGACATTCTGGGAACTGCGCAGAAGGTCAGCGTACTCTCGACGGCCGTTTCCGTGACCGTGCTGCTCGCCACGCTGTTCCTGCCACATCTTCTGGGCAGGATGCGGCGGCGCTGGGCCTATACGCTGGGCATCGCCATGCTGATGGCGGCCAGCCTCGCGCTCGGCAGCCATCTGGCGGCGGGGCAGGCCACCGGCATGGTGCTGCGCAACCTCGGTGCGGGTGTGCTGAACATCACGCTCTCGCTCTACATCATGGATCACATCCGCCGCGCCGACCTTGCGCGCTCTGAACCGCTGCGCCTCAGCCTGTCGACCTTCTCATGGATGACTGGCCCTGCGCTGGGTGTCTGGCTGTATGTGAATTTCGGCCCCTGGGGACCGCAACTCGTGGCGCTGGCGGCGGGTACCGCGCTGCTGGCACTGTTCTGGTATCTGCGGCTGTCAGATTCGATCGGAGCAGCACCTCCGGCTGATTCCGACGGTTTCAGCGCCATGCGTAATCTGCGGCGGTTCCTCGAGCAGCCGAGGCTGCGTCTGGCCTGGCTCATCGCCTTCGGGCGTTCGTGCTTCTGGGCGACCTTCTTCATATACGGTCCATTGCTGTTGGTTGAAGCCGGTCTGAGCAAGACGCTGGGCGGCCTGATGATTTCGGCAAGCCAGGCGGTGCTGCTGACCGCGTGGATCTCAGGGCGAATTGCATTGCGCCACGGCGTACGGGTGGTGATTACCGCATCGCTCCTGATCTGCGCCGTCACTTCGCTTTGCGCGGGGCTGGCGGGAACGGCGGCACCCTATGTTGCCATGGGATGCCTGCTTCTGGGTTCGGTCTCCGCCTCGGCACTGGACGGGGTGGGTGGCATTCCATTTCTCAGG
>JBIIGF010000430.1:0-2878 GCA_044236665.1 Aestuariivirga sp.
TCACCCCGGAGATGACCATGCCGACCGACTACCGCGCGATGATCCCCACGCTCTCTTACCGCAATCAGGCTTTCATCAACGGGAAATATGTGGCCGCAGCCTCCGGCAAGACCTTCGAATGCGTCTCCCCCATCGACGGCCAGGTGCTCACGCAGATTGCCGAATGCGATGCGGAGGACGTGAACCGCGCGGTTGCCGTGGCGCGGGCCGTGTTCGAGAAGGGCACATGGTCCGCCTGTCACCCGGCGAAGCGCAAGAAGGTTCTGCTCAAGTTTGCGGAGCTCATGCAGAAGCACAAGGATGAATTGGCGCTGCTCGAGACGCTCGACATGGGCAAGCCCATCTCGGTTTCGGCGGGCGGCGACATTCCCGGCTCGATCCAGGCCATCCAGTGGTATGCCGAAGCCGCCGACAAGATCTATGACGAGGTTGCGCCCTACCGGCCGGACTCGGTTTCACTCATCACGCGCGAGCCGATTGGCGTCGTCGCCGCCGTTGTGCCGTGGAACTACCCGCTGCTCATGGCCTCATGGAAGCTCGGACCCGCGCTGGCGACCGGCAACTCGGTGATCGTGAAGCCCGCCGAACAATCGCCGCTCACCATGCTGCGCGTTGCGGAACTGGCGGCCGAAGCGGGGCTTCCCGAAGGCGTGCTGCAGGTGCTTCCGGGCTTCGGCGAAACCGCAGGGCAGGCCTTGGGCCGCCACATGGATGTCGACATGATCGCCTTCACCGGCTCCACCGTGGTCGGCAAATATTTCCTGCGCTATGCGGGCGAGAGCAACATGAAGCATGTTTCGCTGGAAACCGGCGGAAAGTCTCCCAACATCGTGTTCGCCGATGCAGGCGATCTTGACCACATCGCCAAGGTATCCGCCGATGGCGTATTCTTCAACGCGGGGCAAAGCTGCAACGCGCCCACACGCATCCTGGTCGAAGACAAGATCAAGGATGAGTTCACGGCCCTGATTGCCAAGCATGCAAAGCCCTGGACACCAGCCGACCCGCTCGACCCCAACACCAGCATGGGCGCCGTCGTCGATCACGACCAGATGAACCGCGTGCTGGGCTACATCGAAGAGGGCCGCAAGGAAGGTGCGACGGTTGCCGCAGGCGGCCAGCAGGCCCGCAAGGATACGGGCGGCAGCTACATCGAACCGACGATCTTCACCAATGTCACGAATGACATGAAGATCGCGCAGGAGGAGATTTTCGGCCCCGTCGTCGTTGCGGTTTCCTTCAAGGACGAGGCGGAGGCCGTGCGCATTGCCAATGACTCGATCTATGGCCTGCAGGCCAATCTGTGGACGCGCGACGTGAGCCGTGCGCACAAGCTCTCCCGCCGGCTGAAGGCGGGAACCGTGGTCGTCAACAATGTCTGGGGTTCAGACATCACCACGCCGTTTGGCGGCTACAAGCAGTCCGGCATCGGCCGCGACAAGTCGCTCCATGCGATCGACAAGTATTGTCAGGTGAAGAACACCTACATCCAGCTCTGAGGCATGGAACGGGCGGCGGTGCGGCTTATTGCGCGCCGCCCTCTGGCTCGTCCGCCTGTTCGGGCAGATGCATCTCGAGCGGCATCTGCTCGAGTTCGGTGCCGTCCAGTGGCTCCTCGTCGGGCGTGAGCTCGTCACCGCTCTTCGGCATCGGAATGTCGAAGCCGGGCGGCAGATTGGCGTCGAGAAGGCCAGCCCCCTTCAGCTCCTGCAGGCCGGGAAGGTCGCTCACCTCGTTGAGGCCGAAATGGCTGAGGAAGGCGTCTGTCGTGCCATAGGTCACGGGGCGACCGGGCGTCTTGCGGCGGCCACGCATGCGGACCCAGCCGATTTCCAGCAGCATGTCGAGCGTGCCCTTGGAAATCGCCACGCCGCGGATGTCCTCGATCTCGGCGCGCGTCACCGGCTGGTGATAGGCGATGATGGCAAGCGTCTCCATCGCAGCCTTGGAGAGCTTGCGCTCCTCCACCTTCTCGCGCCGCAGGATGTAGCCAAGATCATCGGAAGTCCGGAACAGCCACTTGCCCGCCACTTCGACGAGGTTCACGCCGCGATTGGCGTAATTGGCCTGAAGATCCGCCAGCAAGCCCGCCACATCCGTGCCCTCGGGCAGGAAGCTCGCCAGATGCGCGGCATCCACCGGCACGGCGGTGGCAAACAGAACCGCCTCGACGATGCGCAGGTGCTGGTTGCGGTCAGCGCGCGGGAAACGGGTCACATTGGCGGGGGCTGCATCGTCCGCCTCGCCGCTCACGGCAGCGTCGTCGGCCTCGGGCACATCGCCCGGGACCTCAGCCGCCATCGTCACCTCTTCATGCGCGACAACCTCTTCCTCTTCGGTGGCCACTTCAGCCAGGGCGTTCTGCGTCTGCATGCTCATCACTCTTTACTCCATCACTCTCAGGCGGCAGATGCCGCAGCGGACCGCCGCCGCAGGTAAATGGGCCGGAACGGGCCCTCCTGCCGCAGTTCCAGCAATCCCTCACGCGCAAGCTCGAGGCTTGCCGTGAAACTCGAAGCCGTCACCGAGCGGCGCATACCCGGATCTCCCATGTATTGCGCCAGCCAGATGTCGAAGGTGCCCCAGTCATCCATCACGCCCACCAGGCGTTCCAGCGCGTTGCGCGCTTCCTTGATCGACCAGGTTGGATGGCGGCGCGGCACATAGACCTGATGCACCATCTTCTTCTTGCGGCGCTCGGCATAGGCCTTGAGAAGATCGATCAGGTTGTCGGCATATTCCCGGCGGGTGTCGATCACCAGCGGTTCCGGTGCGCCGCGTGCGAATACGTCACGACCGAGAACGCTGAGCTTCATCAGATTTTCAGACGCCGTGCGCATGGCCTGCAGGCGCTGCAGGCGGAAGGCGAGGCGCGCGG
>JBIIGF010000518.1:0-2876 GCA_044236665.1 Aestuariivirga sp.
GATGCTAGATCGCTCACGCGAATGATAAAGGGTACGCTCACATAGACGCTGCGTTGTTCAGCTAGCTTTCGAATATGGCGCACTTGCTGAAGGTCTAAACCGCAAGGTTTTTCAATCAGGAAAGGAATACCACGATTGATGAGGCGTTCAGCTAAAGCTGCCATGTCAGAATGGCGACTGAAAACTAATGCAAAATCAAAATCGGCTTGAAGAAGTGCTTCATTAGAATCGTAAAGCTTGCAGTTTAGCTCTTTGGCAAAACGCTCTCCGGAAAACGATGCCGTATCAGAAACCCCAACGACCTCAATGCCTGGATCTCTCAATGGCGCGAGGTAGAGCGGAAAGTGCCAATGGCTGACGTCAAAAATTGCGATTTTCATTTGGTTTTCCGCTAGATTTCTGTTGCGGGGGCATCAATCCATGTATGACCCGCCATTGACGCTTAGGGTCTCACCGAAAATGTAGCTAGCGTCATCGGAGGCAAGAAAAGCGATGGCTCGTCCGATCTCTTCGGGCAGGCCTAAGCGACCGGCAGGAATGCGTGCGATTGTTGTTGCCTTCCATTCCGGGCTCATCTCGTCGGTGAGATTTGTAGCGACAAGGCCAGGGGCAACGGCATTTACGTTTATGCCAAAGGGCGCTGCATAACCTGCAAGGGATTTAGTGAGACCAATCATTCCGGCTTTTGCGGCTGTGTAGTGCGCGTTGCCGCTAAAATCGCCGCGCTTTCCGGCTACGGAACTAACATTGACGATCTTGCCGTATTTCCGTTCTTTCATCGACGGGAGGACGGCCTGGCAACAATTGAAGGAGCCTTTGAGATGGATATTGAGCATCCTATCCCATTTTTCCGGAGTGATTTCTGGAAAGCTTACGAAATCGCCAATTCCAGCATTATTTACGAGGATGTCGATACGGTGGAATTGAGCGAGTAAACGTTGAAACCCGTCATTGACCTGTTCGACGTCAGAGACGTCAAAAGCCAACGGAGTTGCCTGTCCGCCTTGGGTGCTAATTGTTTCTGCGGCTTTGGTTGCATCAGCAAGCTCACGGTCGTTTACGATGACATGAGCACCGCGGTTTGCCAGAACCTCGGCAGTCGCTTTACCTAGTCCGCGAGCCGCACCGGTGACGATGGCGATCTTGCCTCGCAGGTCTTTATGCGTTGACCCCATGACGGCTCCCGGTATTCGCTGAAGTAACGAGGGCAGGGATACTTGTGAAATCCCGCCGATATGCTAAATGGAATGCTATTCTGTTAGCGGGTATAAATTGCAGCCATGCGACTTGTCAAATCACTCGTGGAAAGATGTTTCGACCTGATCACACTGCTTAGCGACAGCGCGGGAGCTATGTCGCTAGGTGAAATTAGTCGCCGGTTAGATGTTCCAAAAAGCGCAGCGCATCGACTTTTAACAACGATGTGCGAGCTGGGGTGGGCCGAACAGGACCCTGAAAACGGTTTCTACCGGCTTTCTCTGCGTTTAGCCGTTGTGGGACAGAGGCTTCTTGTCGGCACACGAATTCCTGACATTTGCCAACCTGTTCTGGATCGATTAGCGCAATCTACTGAAGGACTTGGTAGGATTGCGATCGTCGACCCCGACGGTCTGACTTGGATCGCAAATTCACAGGGCGCTCGGTCTGGTCTTGTCTATCAACCTGAGCTCGTTGCCCGTGTGCCTTTGCATATCACTGCGAACGGCAAGGCATGGTTGGCTACTTTGGATCGGGATGAAGCGCTTGCGAGGGCGGTCGCAAGTGGCCTCGGTAATCCGGCAATCGGCGGCCCCCGGGTGATTACAACCAAACAGACGTTCTCTGCCGCTCTTGATGAGACGCAGGAACAAGGCTGGGCCTCTGCAATCGAAGAGGCTGAACCTGGCGTCGCAGCCATCGCTGCTGTCATTCGAATGGACCAACAAGTCGTTGGAACTGTGAGTGTTGCTGGTCCAATCCACCGATTTTCACCGTCAGTAATCCCGAGCGTAGCCGAAAAGGTTGCCGCGGCCGCTAAAGAGATTTCGAGCCTCTGGCCGTATCGACTGGCTTCAGGCCCTTCAGCCGCATTGTCTCAGGTGGGCCGCTAGGAGCGACGACATAAGGGACTACTCGTCGCTACCGCATTGACTCCTTCTTTGTTAATGGAATACCGTTCCAATAATAGATCGCTGAAGCGGCGTTAATCCCGTAGAGGCCTAGGGGGGTGCCAACCGTGGCAACAGTACAGCTTCAGTCCGTGCGGAAGGCCTACGGCGCTACCCCTGTTATCCACGGGGTTTCGGTCGACATCGCTGACGGTGAATTCGTTACACTTGTTGGCCCATCGGGATGCGGCAAATCCACTTTGTTGCGGATGATTGCAGGGCTCGAAAACATTTCTGGCGGCCATATCCAAATTGCCGGCCGCGTTGTGAACGACTTCCCACCGAAAGAACGCGATATCGCGATGGTTTTCCAGAACTATGCGCTTTATCCCCATATGACAGTTTCAGATAACATGGGCTTTTCGTTGAAATTGGCCAAAGCGCCGAAAGAAGAGGCGCAAAAACGAATCTCTCGTGCAGCTGAAATTTTGGGCTTAACCAAACTTCTTGATCGTTACCCGCGCCAGCTCTCAGGTGGGCAGCGCCAGCGCGTTGCGATGGGTCGAGCTATTGTACGTAACCCACAAGTATTTCTCTTTGATGAGCCGCTATCAAATCTCGATGCAAAACTTCGCGTCCAGATGCGGACAGAGATCAAAGAGCTTCACCAGCGGCTCAAAACCACAACTGTCTACGTTACTCATGATCAGGTTGAGGCCATGACAATGGCCGACAAAATCGTTGTCATGCATGACGGCGTTGTCGAACAAATTGGCGCACCTCTTGAGC
>JBIIGF010000431.1:0-2870 GCA_044236665.1 Aestuariivirga sp.
GACCGGCAGATGACGAGATGCGCATCGGCAATGCGCTTCGGCATGTCCATGAAGAAGGCGTTGAGCTCGCATTCAAGGCCAAGTGCGGCGTAGGCGGCACGCACCGCCTCCATGTTCTCGGCCCGCACCTGCTGGGTGAGGCGGATGCCCCGGCGTTCTTGCGCTGTCATTGCGGCGAACACCTTCGGCATGAAGTCACCGAAGAATTGTGCCCCCTGGCTGCCGCCGAAGACCAGAAGGTTGAAGGTCTCGACGTCCGGGTAAGGGGCAGCCTTGTGCCTCAGCACAATGTCGCGCACCGGGTTGCCGGTGATGGTGAGTTTCTTTTCCGCGCCCGGCGGCAAGCCCTGAAGATCGGGGAAGGAGGAGGCCACCGCATCCGCCCATTTGGCCAGCACGCGGTTGGCGCGCCCCATCACGGCATTCTGGTCATGCACGCAGGAGGGAATACCAAGCCGCGCCGCCGCAAGGATGGGCGGGAAGGATGGGTAGCCACCGAAGCCGATCACCGCGCGCGGCCTCAGCCTGCCCAGGATGGCCTTGGCCCTGCGGTAGCCGCCGTACAGCCGCAATGCCCGGCCCGGCAAGGCCAGTGGCTTCGACAGCGACAGCGTGGCCGAGGGCACGATGTGGGTCTCGGCCGCTGGAAAGGACTTTCCGTAATCGCGCACCCGCTCATCCGTCATCAGGTGGATCACATAGCCGCGGCGGTTTAGCTCCTCCGCCAGCGCCTGTGCGGGGAACAGATGGCCGCCGGTGCCGCCCGCTGCCAGAACGATGATGCCCTTGTCCTGCATGGCGGCGTCAGGCGTAAGCAGCGTTGAGCGGACGAAGTTGCGACTGCGCCCCGAAGCGCCTGCGGCCCAGCGCCAGCACAAGCCCCATGCCGAAGGCCATGCCGAGAAGCGAGGACCCACCATAGGAGATGAAGGGCAGCGTCATGCCCTTGGCGGGCAGCAGGGCGGTGTTCACCCCCATGTTGATGAGTGCCTGGAAACCGAAAATCATGGCGAGGCCGCTCAATGCCAGCGCCACGAACGGATCGGGCTCAGACTTGGCGCGCATGAGCACCTTCAGCACGATGAAGGCGAACAGCGACATCAGCAGCAGGCAGGCGATAAGGCCGAACTCTTCGCCCACCACGGCGAAGGTGAAGTCGGTGTGGGCGTCAGGCAGCACCAGCTTGGCTTCGCCACCCCCCGGCCCCGTGCCCATGAGGCCACCATTCTTGAAGGCCTGCATCGCCGTATCGACCTGAAAGGTATCGCCCTTGTCCGGGCTCAGGAAGCGGTCGAGGCGCGAGCGCACATGCGGCACGAATTCATAGGCCGCGAACATGCCCGAAGCGGCGAGCGCGATCAGTCCGATGACCAGGAACCACGGAATGCCATAGATCAGCAGCATGGCGCCGAAGGTAAGAACGACAAGCGCTGTCTGGCCGAAGTCTGGCTGCAGCACGAGAAGGCTGACGAACAGCCCCGCCAGCACGAAGGCGATGACCTGCCCCGGCATTTCAGGCCGCCGCGTGTGCTCGGCGAGGAACCAGGCCGCCACGACGACGAAGGCCGGCTTTGCCAGTTCGGACGGCTGCAGGTTGACCGGGCCGAAATTGATCCAGCGGTGCGCGCCCTTGATCTCGGGGCCGAAGAACAACGCCAGCACCATCAACCCCAGCGCGCCGAAGAACACGGCAAGCCCCGCCCGGCGCGCCAGCCGCGGCGGGAAGAAGGAGATCGCCACCAGAACCGGCACCGCCAGCAGCAGATAGAACACCTGGCCCTTGATGAAGTGGAAGGTGTCGGCGCCGATGCGCTCGGCCACCGGCGGGCTTGCCGCCATGCTGACCAGCACGCCAGAGGCCATGAGCAGAAGCACGGCGAACATCAGGCCACGGTCCACCGTGAACCACCATTGGGCGAGAAGGCCGCGGTCGCTACGTCCGAGCAGCATTGGCATCTCCTGGAATTGTCATCTCTGCGCCGGGAAGTTCCGAGACGGCCTTCACGAAGGCATCGCCCCTCACCTCGAAATTCGGATACTGGTCAAAGCTGGCGCAGGCGGGCGAAAGCAGCACCACCGCATCGGGGCGATTGTCGGCCAGCGCATCGCGGAGCGCCGCAGCCAAAGCCTTCTCCAGCGTGCCGCAGATCTCCGCCGGCATCGCCTTGCCGATCATGGCGGCGAAGTCCTGCGCCGCCTGGCCGATCAGATAGGCTCTCGCCACACGGCCGAACAGCGGGCGCAGCGGTTCGATGCCGCCCGCCTTCGCAATGCCGCCCGCGATCCAGTAGATGTTCCCGAAGGATGACAAAGCCTTCTCCGCCGCATCGGCGTTGGTGGCCTTGGAATCATTGATGAAGGCAATGCCGTTAACCCGCCCCACCTGCTGCATGCGGTGCGCAAGGCCCGGAAAGCTCATCATCGCGGCGGCGATGCGCGCCGTCTCGACGCCGAAGGCATGGGCCGCGCCATAGGCCATGCAGGCGTTCTGCCAGTTGTGGCGGCCCTTCAGGGCCGGCATGGGGCGAAGGTCGATCTCCGCCACGGCCACGCCATCGCGCGTGTCGCGCAGCACGCCATCAGGCGCTGCAATGCCATCCGCAAGTTCCTGCAGCACCGAAACCTTGCGCACATCCGCACCCGTGGCGATGGCGCGCCCGGCAATCGCGGCACACCACGGGTCATCGACGCCGCACAATGCCGTGCCGCCCGCGCCCTGATGCGCGAACATGCGCGCCTTGACGGCCGCATAGTTTTCGATGGTGCCGTGGCGGTCGAGGTGGTCGGGGCTCAGATTGGTGAGTATGCCCACATCCGGCCTCAGCCCCGGCATCAGGTCGATCTGGAAGGAGGAGAGTTCCAGCACATAG
>JBIIGF010000432.1:0-2863 GCA_044236665.1 Aestuariivirga sp.
GAGGCCAATGACGCGATTGACGCGCTGCTCGACCGGGCGCTGGATTATGAGGAGGCGAATGGCACGTCGCTTGCCGGTTTCGTCAACTGGTTCCAGGCCGCCGAAATCGAGATCAGGCGCAACATGGAGCAGGGTTCGGACGAGGTGCGCGTCATGACGGTTCATGGCGCCAAGGGCCTCGAAGCGCCCATCGTGATCCTGCCCGATACGGTGGCCGGTTTTGACAGCAAGCGCGGTTCGCCACTCCTGATGCTGGATGGTGGCGGCGGACATGCGAGGGTTCCGCTCTGGCCCGTGCCGCGCCTTGCGGCAGCCAAGGCCGTGGCGCAGCTGAGGGCGGCGCACAAGGATATTGAAATCGCCGAGTACCGCCGTCTCCTCTATGTGGCGATGACGCGCGCCGGTGATGAACTCTATGTCTGTGGCTACCGTGGCAAGCAGGAGGCTCCGGCCGAATGTTGGTACACCACCATCTGTGAGGCCCTGAAGCCCGTGATGGAGGAATTGCCCGGGGAGGCCGGCTGGCGGCTCGGGGCGGCTCCCGTGAAGGCGGATGTCACACACGGCGGGAGCATGGCGCAGGACGTGGCGCTGCCGGACTGGATCATGCGTGAGGCCGCCCCGGCGGGCGCCATGCCAGCCACTCAGCCGCCACAGTCGCGCCGGGCTTCGGCTGGCGTCGCGCGTGGTATCCTCATTCACCGCATCCTTCAGAACCTGCCGGATCTTCCCGAGAGCAGGCGTGCCGCCTACATCGAGGCAAGTGTCGGGCGGGCCGGTGCGGAGGCTTCACTGGTGGGCGAATTGATGGCGCTGACCACTCATCCGGTGCTGGTGGACATTCTCTCGGCCGAGGGTCATTCCGAGGCCGCGCTCATCACCCAGACGGCGGACGGCCGGGCTGAACGCCGCCGCATCGACCGCCTGATCGACACAGCGGATGGCATTCTGGTCGCTGACTACAAGACCGACCGCATCGTTCCGGAGCGTGTGGAGGACTGCAATCCCGAATATCTCATGCAACTTGCCATCTACAGGGATGCCCTGAAACTCGCCAGGCCTGGCAAGGCGATGCGTTTCTGCCTGGTATGGACCGAAGCCCCGCGCCTCATGACTGTTCCCGATGACGTGCTGGACCGCATGGCGGCCCTGCGCCGCGCCCAGCCTTGACCCGGCGGGGGCTGGCTCCTACTTTGGCTTTCATCGCAACGGCGAATCCCGCCACCAAGTATTGAGAGGTTCCCATGTCCACGCATAAGGTGTCCGACACCTCCTTCGAAAAGGACGTTCTCCAGTCCGACATGCCCGTGGTGGTGGATTTCTGGGCGGAGTGGTGCGGTCCCTGCAAGATGATCGGCCCGGCGCTGGAGGAAATTGCCGCCAGTCTCGGCCCCAAGGCCAAGATCGTGAAGATCAACATCGACGAGAACCCTTTGATGGCCTCTCGTTATAATGTCCGCAGCATCCCCATGCTCATGGTGTTCAAAGGCGGCCAGGTTGCTGCCAGCAGGTTGGGCGCGGCCCCGAAGAACCAGCT
The DNA here is from genome assembly GCA_044236665.1 of Aestuariivirga sp. GTDB lineage: Bacteria > Pseudomonadota > Alphaproteobacteria > Rhizobiales > Aestuariivirgaceae > Aestuariivirga. Next base: position 1,538 of record JBIIGF010000432.1, read on the forward strand.
TCAGGCGTGGATCGAACAGTCGATCTGAGGACTTTGGAACGGTAAGGTTGAATGGCCGCCTCTGGCGGCCATTTTCTTTTGCTGTCAGTACTTTGCATCGTGATGTTTTTGCAATGTTGATCCGTGTGCCTTGATTCTGCCACCGCCAGTGCGCCATAGGGTTCCCCCACTGTGGCCGCGTGTTTTTGGGCCTCCAAGGGGAGCGGATTTCTGTGATCACGACTGATCTGCGGCCAGACCGTGGCGGCACAAAGCGCCCGAGCGTTCCGGGCTGGCTGGTGCCGGCATTGCGTGGCGTGGTGGCGCTTCTTGCCGTCTATCTGCTGCTTCTCGCCGCCCACGCCCTGCTTGGCCGCTGGACACCGGAATTCCTGCAGGGGCGTGATCTCTGGCACTTCTGGTTCTCACGCATGATCGTGCCCATGGTCATGCTGGGCGTGTTCTTTTCCGTCGCGCGGCTCATCCCGGCGGGCGTGATGCTGGCCTCGGCCTTCCTGTTCGTCGGTACACTCTCAGCCATCAAACGGGAGTCGACCGGCGAACCGTTCCAGGTCAGCGATCTGTTCCTCGCCGGTCAGTCGGTGCATCTCCTGCATTACGTGCACTGGTATCACTGGCTGCTGGGCCTCAGCGTCATTCCCGCCGCTATCTACTTCTTCCGTAATCTGCGCGTCCGCTGGTGGAGCTTGCCGCTCGCCCTTTTGTGCGTTGGCCTTCTTTCAACTTACCGCATCGAGCGTGTCGCCAACTGGATCCATGACAATTCCTGGTGGATCGGGGTCGAGAACCTCACCTTCAGCCAGTCCGAGAGCGAGCGCATGAACGGGCTCGGCACGCATCTCTATTTCTCGACGGCGGGCCTCCGCCTCAAGACCTATGCCGAAGCCGACGTTGCGGCGGCCCTCGCGGCGTTGCCTGTTGCGCCAGCGGTTCCTGCCGCCGCAGTGCCGGCGCCTCAGCCCGATATCTACCTCGTGCTCGGAGAGGCCTGGTGGCGCGACCCTGACGACGAGGCCTCGCCGCTCGATTCGTTGAGGGAGGCGGGCTTCACCGAAACCCAGGCCGTGTCGCCGATCTATGGCGGCACCACGCCCAATGCCGAATTCGAAGTACTGACCGGAATTCCCATCAGGAGCTTCCGCGATGGCATCATTCCCTATCAGCACTATGTTCAGTATATCTCGGATGCCTCCCGCACCCTGCCACGCCTGCTGGCAGAAGAAGGTTACGTCACCGCGGCCTATCACAACTTCACCCCACGCTTCTGGCTCAGGGATCAGATCTATCCGAAGCTCGGCTTCAGCCGCTTCCTCAGCATGGAAGACA
>JBIIGF010000433.1:0-2859 GCA_044236665.1 Aestuariivirga sp.
TGCCCAGTTCGGCGGCCGCCGCCGTGTCGGCATAGGGGTCATGCGCGATGAACCGCATGTCGAAGGGCCGTGCCATGCGGAACATCTCGGCGCCGATATTGCCGAGGCCGAGCGAGCCCAGTGTCTTGCCGACAAGGCCCACGCCCATGTGGGCACCACGGGCGGCGAAGCCGGGAGCGCCCATGCGCGCCAGCCCGTCCTTCACCATCAACTTGCCGGTGAGCGCCAGCATGAAGGTGATGATCGAAACGGCCACTGGCCGTCTGACGCCATCGGGCGTGATGACGAGGGCAATGTCGTTCGCCGTGCAGGCAGCGACATCCACGGTGTCATAGCCCACGCCGAACCGCGCGACCACGGCAAGCCGGCCACTTCGGGGCACGCTCGATGCCGCGAAGCGGTGGCCGAGCAGGATCAGCGCATCGATATCCTCAAGCTGGTCTGCCCGCAGTGGGCTGGCATTCTCAAGAAACGTCACCTCCACCCCGGCCGCGCCGGTGAGCGGCGAGAGATCGAAATCGGGGAATGTCGGAGAGCCATCCGCCTTGCGGAAGTCACCCGACAGGGCTACGCGGAACGCGCTCATGTGGCTTTCCCCTGGCGGATGGCCTCCGCGGCGGCTGCGAGGCCATCCCGCAGCACCCACACATCGCCCGAATAGCAGATGAAGTCGAAGCCCTGCCGGTGACAGGCGATGCCCTGTTCAACATTGGGCACGAGGCGGCCCATGGCTTTCCCGTGTGTTTGGCTCGCCGTGATGATGCGGTCCATCGCGGCGGTGAAGGCCGGGTGGTTAAACTCGCCCGGAATGCCGAGCGATACGGAGAGATCGAAATGGCCGACCCACAGCGCGTCCACGCCCGGCACGGCGGCGATGGCATCAGCATTCTCCGCGCCTTCCGCCGTTTCGATGAGGCAGATCACGGCGGTGCGGTCATTGGCGGCGGCAAGCGCCTCGCCCACCGGGGCGGCGCGGTACCTGTCATGTGCCATCTGCAGGCCCACGCCGCGCCGTCCGGCGGGGAAATACTTGACCGAGTCGACCATGGCCCTCGCTTGCTCCGGCGTCGAGATCATCGGCGCCAGCAGACCCTCCGCCCCCATGTCGCAGGCCCTGGCCAGCATGTCGTTCTCCTGGGCCGGAACCCGCACGATCACCGGCAGGTCCGCCGCCTCGAAATAGCGGATGGCGCTTTTCAGCGTCTCGAAGGAGAAGCCCGAATGCTCCATGTCGAAGAAGGCGAAATCCAGCCCTGCGGATTTCAGGATATGCCCGATGCCGGGCGTGGCGAATTCGACGATGAAGTGTCCGACCTTCAACTCGCGCGAGCGCATCAGCGCCTTCAACCCCATGGGGCATATTCCTCTCTGGCCAATCAGCGCTGATTGGCGTGGCTGATTGACTCATCATACCAGCAGCATGTAAGCAGAGTGAAACGCTATCCGAGGTTTCAGCATGACGTCAATCGCTCTCTTTGGTGCCGGCGGCAAGATGGGCCACCGCCTGTCGCGCAATCTGAAGGGCTCGCGCTTCGACGTGCGGCATGTGGAGGTGAGCGAGGCGGGCCGCGCCCGTCTGGCACAGGATTTCGGCATCGACTGCGTATCCGCGGAGGCAGCGCTCGAGCGGGCGGAGCTTGCCATTCTCGCGGTGCCGGACACCCATATCGGCAAGGTGGCGCAGTCGGTCCAGCATCTGCTGAAGCCCGGCACCATCGTCATGGTGCTTGATGCGGCGGCTCCCTTTGCGGGCCATTTGCCGGAGCGGCCGGACCTCACCTATTTCGTCACCCACCCCTGCCACCCGCCGATCTTCAACGACGAGACGGAGATGTCGGCGAAGCTGGACCGGTTCGGCGGCATTGCGGCAAAACAGCATATCGTCAGCGCCCTGATGCAGGGGCCGGAGGAGCATTATGCGCTGGGCGAGGAGGTGGCGCGTACCATCTGGGCGCCCGTGATGCGCTCGCACCGCGTCACGGTTGAGCAGATGGCCCTTCTGGAGCCGGGCCTGTCCGAAACCGTCGTTGCCTCGCTGCTGGACGTGATGCGCGAAGCGATGGACGAGGTAGTGGCACGCGGTGTGCCCGCCGAAGCGGCGCGCGACTTCCTGCTCGGCCACATGAACATCCTCGCCGCCGTCATCTTCAAGGAGCAGCCGGGCGTGTTCTCGGATGCCTGCAACAAGGCCATCACCTTCGGCAAGCCCATGCTGATGCGGGAGGACTGGAAGAAGGTCTTTGCGCCAGAAGAGATCGCGGCCTCGATCCGCCGCATCACCTGAGAGCATGGCCGCATCCCGAAGGAAACCCTTGCGCTTTCATCGCCGATGGTGCTGAAAGCCCACATTTCGGGAGACGGTGAAACATGGAATTCGTGCAGTCCCTGCTGACGGGCGATGCCCTGTGGGCACTGGGTCAGGTCATCCTGATCGACCTCGTGCTGGCAGGCGACAATGCCGTCGTCATCGGGCTTGCCGCCGCAGGCCTGCCGAAGGAACAGCGCAACAAGGCGATCCTCGTCGGCATTCTCGCGGCCACCGTGCTCCGCATCGGTTTCGCCAGTGTCACCACACAGCTGTTGCAGATCCTGGGCCTCATCCTGGTCGGCGGCATCCTGCTGCTCTGGGTCAGCTGGAAGATGTGGCGCGAACTGCGTGAGAGCCATGCCCAGGAAGAAGGCGTCGAGAACGTCACCGGAGAGGACATCAACGCCGATGGCACCGTCGGCTCCCCGCGCAGCGGCAAGACCTTCATGCAGGCCGCCTGGCAGATCATCATCGCCGACGTGTCGATGTCGCTCGACAATGTGCTTGCCGTCGCGGGAGCGGCGCGCGAGCATCCCGCCGTGCTGGTCATC
>JBIIGF010000434.1:0-2850 GCA_044236665.1 Aestuariivirga sp.
GGTGTTGGCCCAGACGATCTTTACCTTGAAGTCGGGGTTCACCGACTGCGCACCCAGCATGAAGGCGTTGATGCCGGCGATGACTTCCGGGATCGGGAAGGAGGCAATGTAGCCCGCCGTGCCGGTCTTCGACATCTTGGCCGCGATCTGGCCGATCACGTAGCGGCCTTCGTGGAACTTGGCATTGTAGGTCGTCACGTTTTCGGCGGTCTTGTAGCCGGTGGCGTGCTCGAACTTCACATCCGGGAATTTCTTGGCAACCTTGAGGGTGGGCTCCATGAAGCCGAAGGAGGTGGTGAAGATGATGTTGCAGCCATCACGCGCCAGGCGCTCGATGGCACGCTCGGAATCCGCTTCCGGCACGCTCGCCACATAGGCGGTTTCCACCTTGTCGCCATAGGCGGCCTTCACGGCCTCGAGGCCCTGATGGTGCTGATAGGTCCAGCCGAAGTCTTCGATCGGGCCGACATAGACCCAGCAGGCCTTGACGGCGGCGGCAGCCGAGGCCGATGCCGAGGCGGCCCCGAGCGCCAGGACGGCGGCCGCGGCCGACATGAGCAATTTCTTCATTTTTGACGTCTCCTTGTTCATTCAGTTTCTTCAACGGTCAGGCACGAAGGGCCGGCCAAGCGAGGCCGGCGTGTTTTTCCTCATCATCATCCGGTTGCCGGAGATGATCACGAGAACCACAATGGTGACGATGTAAGGCAGAGAAGACAAGAACTGCGAGGGAATTCCCCAGCCTTTTGTTTGGACCACGAAGGACAGGATCGAGATGGTGCCGAAAAGATAGGCACCGAGCAGCACCCGCCACGGCAGCCAGGACGCGAAGACCACCAGCGCAAGCGCGATCCAGCCCCGCCCCGATGTCATGTTCTCGATCCACTGTGGGGTATAGACGAGCGACAGATAGCCCCCGGCAATCCCGGCGCAGGCGCCGCCAAACAGCACGCAGGCATAGCGCACCTTGATGACATCATAACCCAGAGCATGGGCGGAGGCATGGCTGTCGCCCACGGCGCGCACGATCAGCCCCCCGCGGGAGCGGAACAGGAACCACGAAACGGCCGCCGTCAGCACCACGGCGAAGGGGATGAGCGGGTCGATGCCGCCAATCGACGGCAGCTTGACGCCGGGCTGGCCGACGAAGGCCTCGCCGATCTGGCCTGACAGGCCAAGCCCCAGGAGGGTGAGCGCCAGCCCCGTGGCGACCTGATTGGACACCAGCGTGAGCGTCAGGAAGCCGAACAGCAGCGACATAGCCATGCCCGCCACAATCGCCGCGATGAGGCCGATCCATGGCGAGCCCGTATAGAAGGCGGCGCCGAAGCCACAGACGGCCCCCATGACCATCATACCCTCGACGCCGAGATTGAGCACGCCCGCGCGCTCGACCACAAGTTCGCCCAGCGCTGCGAACAGGAGCGGCGTGGCCGCTGTCAGGATGATGAAGACGACATTCAGATCCATGCGGCTACACCCCGGTCCCGGCGGCAGCGCGCCGCGCCGCCTCGATGCGCACGCGGTAGAGGATCAGCGTGTCGCAAGCCAGCAGGAAAAACAGCAGGATGCCCTGGAAGACCTTGGCGATCTTGTCGGACATGCCAAGTGACACCTGCACGCTCTCGCCGCCGATGAAGCTGAGCGCCAGGAGCAGGCCTGCCACGATGACACCCAGCGGATTGAGCCGCCCGAGGAAGGCGACAATGATGGCGACAAAACCGTAGTTGGGCGAATAGGGCGTTTGCAATTGCCCGCCCTGGCCCATCACGTCAGACGCCCCTGCAAGCCCCGCCAGCGCGCCACTGAGCAGGAAACAGAACAGCACCGCGCGGGGGCCGGAAAAACCGGCGAAGCGCCCGGCCCGCGGGGCAGCGCCAATAACCTGCAACTCGAAGCCCTTGAGCGTGCGCGACATCATCACGAACAGTACGATGGCCACCACCAGTGCGAACAGCGCGCCAAGGTGAATGTCTCCCCACGTCGGCAGCAATTGCCAGCCGTCGAAGTTCACGGACTTGGGAAAGTTGAAGCCCTGCGGATCGCGCCACGGCCCGCGCACAAGCCAATCGAACACAAATTGCGCGACATAGACAAGCATCAGAGATGTGAGGATCTCATTGGCCCCGAAGCGGTTGCGCAGCACCGCCGGTATGGCGGCCCAGGCCATGCCGCCCACAATACCGAGCGCCAGCATCAGAACCATCACCTCGGGCGTCTGCCATGAGGTGAAGAACACCGGCACCATGCCGGCCAGCAATGCGCCGATGATGAACTGCCCTTCCGCGCCGATGTTCCACACATTGGCCGAATAGCACACCGCAAGCCCAACGCCGATCAGCACCAGCGGCGCCGCCTTGACGATCAGCTGCTCCAGCGCCCAGCGCTGGGTCAGTGGTTCGACGAAATAGATATAGAGCCCCTCGAAGGGATTGAGGCCGCGCAGGGCGAAGATGATACCGCCGGCAATCACCGTGAGGCACAGCGCGATGACCGGAGAGAGCAGCGCCATGCGGGCTGATTGCTCGGGACGCTTTTCAAGCACCAGCCGCATGCACCCTCCCCGTCTGTTCATGCGCACCCGCCATGAGAAGCCCGATGCGTTCGGCGCTGAGCCCGGCGGCCGGATAGGCATCCGAGAGCTCGCCGCGCGAGATGACGGCGATTCGGTCCGCGATCTCGAAGATCTCGTCGAGATCCTGGCTGATGACGAGAACGGCGGAGCCCTGGCGCGCCAGGTCGATCAGCGCCTGGCGAATGGTTGCGGAGGCGCCGGCATCCACCCCCCACGTCGGCTGGTTCACCACCAGCACGCCGGGCTTGCGGTCAAGCTCGCGGCCGACGACGAAT
>JBIIGF010000435.1:0-2846 GCA_044236665.1 Aestuariivirga sp.
TACCCGGCTTCCTTCAAGTTACAGGAAATTTAGGAAAATGCATCGGCCGGACTCAGCCGGCCGCATATTGGTCCATCTTGCGGGCCAGTTCGATGTCCAGGGCCGTCACTCCGCCGGCCGAATGGGTGGACAGCGTCACCTCCACCCGGCCATAGACGTTGAACCACTCGGGGTGGTGGTCGGTCTTCTCGGCGAACAGCGCCACCCGGCTCATGAAACCCCAGGCCTGACTGAAGGACTTGAACTGGTAGGTCTTGGTGATGGCGTCCCGGCCCTTGGCCTCCGCCCAGCCGTGAAGCTCATGAAGCGCCTTGGCGCGCTCTACCCCTACGAGACTCTTCTCCATCATTGCCCCACCTGAAGTTGATAAGCTTCCTCCACCGCGTAGGGACCGCCCCCGCGCGAGGGCCGGGATGAGAAGAGCACAAAACGCCCCACATCGAACACCCGGCTCCTGTAGAGGTTATGTGACGCCACGAAGCGGTGCAAGGCTTCCATGTCCGGGTTCTTGAGCCGGGCCAGCGTTACATGCGGCGCGAACTTGCGGGGCTCCGGCGCCATGCCGAGCAACTGGCAGATCCGCTCCTGCGTGGCCTGCAACCGGCGCAGTTCAGGGCTTTCCGCCACACCCGCATAGAGCGCGTGCGGCTTGGCGCCGCCGAACAGGCCCATGCCCTGAAGCTGCAGCGCGAAGGGCTCAGCCTCGATCCGCGCCAGTTCATGGGCGATCTCGCGTCCCAGACCATCCTCGATGTCGCCGATGAAGCGCAGGGTCACATGATAGGATTCGCGGTCGATCCACCGGGCGCCTTCAATGCCGCCGCGCATGAGGTCAAGGCCGAGCGCCACGTCGGGCGGGATTTCGAGGCCGGTGAACAGGCGCGGCATGACAGCCCCCTTATTGTTTCAGCAGCGCCTCGACACTGGGCAGGATGCGCTGGACAATCTCGTCGACCCCCTTCGCATTGGGGTGAATGCCATCAGCCTGATTGAGGCTCTGATCCGCCGCCACGCCCTCGAGGAAGAAGGGATAGAGTGGTACACCATACTTGGTGGCAAGGCGCGGATACATGCCGTCGAAGGCCTGCTGGTATTCCGGCCCCAGATTGGGCGGGGCGCGCATGCCGATCAGCAGCACCGGCAGGTTCTTCTCCTTCAGGCGGGCCAGCAGCTGGTCCAGCGCCTGTTCGGCCTGCGCCACGGGAAGGCCACGCAACGCGTCATTGGCACCCAGTTCCACCATGACAGCGGTGGTGTCCGGGGTAAGCGCCCATTCGAGGCGGGACGCGCCATCCACGGCCGTATCACCCGCCACCCCGGCATTGATAACGGTTACCTCATGGCCCTTCGCCCGAAGGGCAGCCTCCAGTTTCACGGTGAAGCCTTCGGAAGGCGGCAGGCCATAGCCCGCCGTAAGGCTGTCGCCCAGCGCCAGAACTGTATGAGGTGCAGCCGAGGCAGTGCCGATCACAAAGGCAAAGGCGGCGAGGGACATGAAGAATTTGTACATGTTGGTCACTTAAGCGCCACGGTTGCGGTGTTCAAGCATCCGTTCCTCGACAAGCTGCGTATTGGAAATCATGTTCGACGCAATGACCCCCACCGCCATATCACTGAAAGACGTTCACCTGAGCCTGCCGAGCCGGGCGGGGACGGTCGATATCCTGCGCGGCATCGACCTCGCGGTCAGGCCGGGGGAGGCACTCGGCATCGTCGGGCCATCCGGCTCCGGCAAGACCACGCTTCTCATGGTGATTGCCGGGTTGGAACGGGCCAGCCGCGGCGAAGTGGTGGTGGCCGGCCAGTTGCTCACCGGCAAGAACGAGGATGAACTGGCCGCCTTCCGGCGTGACCATGTCGGCATCATCTTCCAGTCCTTCCACCTGATCCCAACCATGACGGCCCTTGAAAACGTTGCTGTGCCGCTGGAATTCCGCGGCGCCCGCGATGCCATGGGCGTTGCCGAGGAAAAGCTGAAGCGCGTGGGCCTCGGGCACCGCCTGTCGCATTATCCGGGCCAGCTTTCGGGCGGCGAGCAGCAGCGCGTGGCGATTGCCCGCGCCCTGGCGTCGGGCGCGAAAATCATCATTGCCGACGAACCGACCGGCAACCTCGACCATGTGACAGGCGAGCAGATCATCCGCCTGCTGTTCGATGTGAAGCAGCAGGACGGCGCGTCGCTGATCCTGGTGACCCATGACCGGTCGCTGGCAGGGCGCTGCGACCGCATGGCCGAAGTGCTCGACGGCCGCATCGTTTCAGGAGCAACACCTTGAACCTCGGCCTCTGGCTGCGCTTTGCAGCGCGTGACCTGCGCTCAGGCCTGCAGGGCTTCTGGATCTTCCTGACCTGCCTGGCACTCGGCACGGGAACCATCGCCATCATCGGCTCGCTGTCAGCTGCCATCCAGCGCGGCCTCGACGAGCAGGGCCAGCCGCTTCTGGGCGGCGACGTGGAGTTCGCGCTCATCCACCGCCAGGCGGGCGAGGCGGAATACGCCTTCATCAATTCCAAGGGCCAAGTCAGCACGGTTGCCACGGTGCGCGGCATGGCGCAGGCCCGCGGCACCTCCACATTGGTGGAGGTGAAGGCGGTTGACGGCGCCTACCCGCTCTATGGCGAGGTGAACCTCGAAGGCGGTATGCCGCTGGCGGATGCGATTGCCACGCGCGATGGCGTGCCGGGTGCAGCGGCTGATCCGTTGCTGATGGGACGGCTCGGCATCAAGGTTGGCGACACGGTAAAGGTCGGGTCGGCGGATATCGAAATCCGCGCCGCCATCGCGCGCGAGCCCGACCGCCTGTCGGACGGCATCGTGCTGGGGCCGCGGCTGATGATCTCGCAGG
>JBIIGF010000437.1:0-2842 GCA_044236665.1 Aestuariivirga sp.
ATCGGGCCATGACATCGAAGTGTGCTTGTCGAGCCAGCTGGCCGCCAGAACCTGGTTCACCGTCCAGCGCAACTCGTCGCCGCACCAGATCTCATGATCGAGCGTGACGGAGGAGCGGCCAACCTTCTTCACCGTCACGCGGAAGGTGAGCTTGTCGCCGAAGAAGGATGGCTTGGAGAAATTGCAGCTGAGATGCACCGTGGGCGTGCCCCAGCGCTCCTTCCAGATGATCTCGTGCCAAGGATAGCCGATCCAGGTCCAGAACTCCTCAACCACGCCATTCAGCAGGTTGAGATAGGAGGGATAGTAAGCAGTGCCGGAGATGTCGCAGTCGCCGAAGCGGAGCATGCGGTCGGTGGTGAAGCTGACGGCCATGGCGGTGTCCCCGTATGAGAAAAGACGGGCATGGCGGCCATGCCCCCTAGCGTGACACTAGCATCAGCCTGCGTTAACGCCAGCTTACCTGCCAGAGCCGTAGCGCTGCCAGCGCGCGCGCAGCGCCCATAAGCATCCACCTGCACAGGAATTCTGCTCGCAAGCGCAAAAATCAAAGGTATTGCGGGATTTTTCCAATGCACTTGCATGAAATGCAGTTGACGGATGGGATGCCTTGCAACAAGCTCTGTCGGGCGGACGGAGTGGGCGAATGGCGGCAAAGACGTCTTTTGATGCGGTCATCATCGGTGCGGGCCACAATGGGCTGGCCACGGCGGTGCATCTGGCCCGGCATGGCTGGTCGGTCGGCGTGTTCGAGGCGAAGGATGAGGCAGGCGGCGCGGTCAAGACCCGTGAACTGACGCTTCCCGGCTTCCGCCATGATGTGGCGGCGATGAACCTCAGCATGTTCGCAGGTTCGCCCTTCCTCAAGGAGCATGGCGCAGCCTTGGGCCGTCATGGGCTGGCCTTTGCGCCCGCCGCGCATTGCTTTGCCTCGGTGTTTCCCGATCACACTTGGTTCGGTGTCTCGAAGGACCTCGACGCGACACTGGCACGCCTCAACAGGATCAACCCGAAGGATGCAGAGGCATGGTCCGCCATGCTTGCTCGCTTCGGCAAGGACGCGCCGCATATCTTCGGCCTGCTTGGCAATGCCATGCCATCACTCGCCGTGGCGAAAGTGGCTTGGAAGGCCTGGCGGGAGAACGGCACCGCCTGGATGCTCGACATGCTGCGCTTCCTCCTCATGCCGACCCGGGTGTGGGCCGATGCGCATTTCGAGGACCCGAAGGTGAAGGCAACCCTTGCCGCCTGGGGTATGCATCTCGATTTTCCACCCGATGCGGCGGGCGGCGCCCTCTTTCCCTATCTCGAGTCCATGGCGGACCAGGCCTTCGGCATGGTGATCGGCCAGGGCGGGGCCGACATGATGATCCGCGCCATGACCGGATACCTCGCGGAGTTGGGCGGCACCGTGGAACTCAACGCGCCGGTCGCTGAAGTGCTGCGCGACGGCAAGGGTGCATCCGGCATCCGGCTTGTCGATGGGCGCATCATCACTGCGCGCCGTGCCGTGATCGCCAATGTCACGCCGCGCATATTGTTCGGCAAGCTGTTGCCCGATGGCACGGGGAAGCCTGCGGTGGACCAGAAGTTCAAGGCCTTCCGCCCCGGCCCCGGCACCATGATGCTGCACCTCGCGCTCGACGGACTGCCGGACTGGGTGGCGGGAGAGGAGCTGAAGCAGTTTGCCTATGTCCACATCGCGCCAAGTTATGCCTATATGAGCCGCGCCTATGAGCAGGCGATGGACGGCCTGCTGCCGGAAGCCCCGGTGCTTGTCGTCGGCCAGCCCACGGTGGTGGATGCATCGCGCGCGCCCGAGGGCAAGCATATCCTGTGGGTTCAGGTGCGCGTGCTGCCGAAGCACATCATGGGCGACGCGGCGAACCAGATCAGCGGAACGCAGTGGCATGACATCAAGGACGCCTACGCCGAGCGGGTGATCTCCATCATCGAGCGTTATGCGCCGGGCTTGAGAGCAAAGATCCTCGCGCGCGCCGTGGTCTCGCCCGATGATCTTGAAACGGAGAACCCCTGCCTCGTCGGTGGCGACAGTCTTTCGGGCAGCCACCAGCTCGACCAGAACTTCCTGTTCCGCCCGGTCGCCGGTTACTCGCGCTACAGCATGCCTTTGGACAGGCTCTACATGTGCGGCGCCGCCACATGGCCGGGCGCTGGCACGGGCGCGGGCTCCGGCTATCTCCTGGGCAAGATGCTGGCCCGCGCATGAGGCCTGCGGCGCGGCTTGCATTCGATCCGGAATGAAATAGGTTTTTGCAACTCAAACAGACGAGGAAACGCCATGGCAACATCATCCAACGCACTTTCCGACCTTGCCGCCGGCCTGCTCTCAGGCCGCGTCGAGGTCGTGGACCTCACCGCAACGCTGGGCCCGGAAACGCCGCTCATCAAGCTGCCGCCGCAGATCGGCCTCAACACGCCGCAGGTCGAGATCCACACCATCTCGCATTACGACGACAAGGGCCCCTTCTGGGCCTGGAACTGGCTGAAGCTCGGCGAGCATTCCGGCACGCATTTCGATGCGCCGCAGCACTGGATCACCGGCAAGGACTATCCCGATGGCGCGACCGACACCATTCCGGTGCAGAATTTCGTCGGCCCCGTCAACGTCATCGACTGCAGCGCGGAGGTGGCGAAGAACCCCGACTTCCTGCTGACGGTCGACCACATCAAGGCCTGGGAAGCCAAGCACGGCGACATCGAGAAGGGCTCCTGGGTGGTCATGCGCAGCGACTGGTACAAGCGCAATGGCAGCGAGAAGGACTTCCTGAACGCCGATGAAACCGGGCCGCACTCGCCCGGCCCGACGGCCGAAGCCATC
>JBIIGF010000436.1:0-2842 GCA_044236665.1 Aestuariivirga sp.
CCCGGTCTCTGGGGGTGGTGCTGCCGCCTCCGGGGGGTTCGTCTTGGTGGTGGTGTTGGAGGTGGTGCCGGGGCTTGTCACGTCATCGCTGGTGCGGATGCCGAAAAACCAAACGGCCGCAATCGCTAGCAGGGCGATGATAGCGCCGATGATCCATCCTGTTGCCGAAGAGGCCCGTGCTTGCGGCCTCTGCTGAAATTGCTTGTCGGTGCTGTTTGTCATGGGCGGAGTCTCCCGGGGTTCGCGGCACTTTCATCCGTGCGGCGGGTTGGAAACGTGCGGTTCGGCCCCGGGGTTCCCGATGGTGTCAGGCTGCCTTCTTTGAGCGCAGGTCGAAGAACAGGGCCTGGGCAATCAGCGCCTTCACCATGTCCGGGGAGAAGGGTTTGGTGATGAGGAAGGCAGGCTCAGGGCGTTCGCCCGTCAGCAGGCGTTCCGGGAAGGCGGTGATGAAGATCACGGGCACGTCGAAACCGCCGAGGATTTCATTCACCGCATCGATGCCGGAACTGCCATCGGCCAGCTGGATGTCCGAGAGCACGAGCTGCGGCTGTCTCTCGCGCGCCAGCCGCACAGCCTCCTTGTGGGTACGGGCGATACCGGCGCAGCGGTGGCCGAGGGAGGTGATGGTGTCCTCGATGTCGAGCGCGATCAGCGGCTCGTCCTCGATGATGAGGATGTCGCTGGCGATCATCTCGGAAATCTGGTCGCTGGCCTTTTCGAACAGCCGGTCCACCTCCGGGCTCGTCAGAGACATGATCTCGCCGATGTCGCTACGGTCGAAGCCTTCGACAGCGGAGAGCAGGAACACCTGTCGTGCCGGGCCGGGAATGCCGGACAACCGCCCCTGGATTGTCGCTTCCCAACCCGGTTGCGGCCCTTCGGAGTGGCCGTTGATCGGGATGGAACCCCAGAGTTTGCACAGGGTCTGATAAAGCGCGATGCGCTCGCTGCTGGCGGCATTCAGGATCGCCGGATCGGCCACAAGGCTTTCCAGCACGGCGGCGACATAGGCATCGCCGCTGGCCTGCGTGCCGGTCAGGGCGCGTGCAAACCGGCGCAGGTAAGGAAGATGCGGAGCGACTTTCGCGGACAGAGACATGCAGACATCGGCATGGCGGACGAGGCCATGGCCCTCCCTTTGTGATGTTTGACACACAAAACGTCATGTCATCAGATTTGTTCCAAGGATTTCTGAAATTCTTTGGAACAAAATCCGGTTTCGGACATTTTAAGGCCCTAGACCGCCATTCACTGCGGCCGGGGACGGGCAATCGACACACATGGACGACACGTCAGACAAGAAATCAAAGACGTCCGGCAGCAGGCAGGTGGTCAGGGAGGCCGTGAGCATCAAGCTCAAGGCCTATTACGACGACATCTCCCGTCAGGACGTTCCCAGGCGCTTTCTCGACCTGCTGGCCGAACTTGATGATGCAGACGGGAAAACCGGCGGGAAAACTCAAACCGAGATTGAAAATTGAGGTGTTCCTCCTGTCATGGATGATCATGCATTCAGGAAAGATCTCCTCGCCCTGATCCCGCCCTTGCGGGCCTTCGCCATTTCCCTCACCGGAAAGGTGGACCGGGCAGATGATCTGGTTCAGGAGACGCTGCTCAAGGCCTGGGCGAACCGTGGGAGCTTCGAGCCGGGCACCAAGCTCAAGGCGTGGCTGTTCACCATTCTCCGCAACGAGTTCTATACGGTCTTCCGCAAGCGAAAGCGCGAGGTGGAGGATGCGGATGGCATGATTGCGTCGAATGTCGGTGTCCATCCGGGGCAGGACAGCCACATGGACCTCACCGACATGCAGAATGCGCTCGGCCAGTTGCCGGTGGATCAGCGCGAGGCGCTGCTGCTCGTCAGCGCCAGTGACATGTCCTACGAGGAGGCGGCAGTGATCTGCGGCGTTGCCGTGGGCACCATCAAGAGCCGCGTGAACCGCGCGCGCGCCAGGCTCGCTGAACTGCTGCATCTGAATGAAGCATCCGACTACGGCCCGGAGCCGGAGGTGAAGGCCGCGCTGATGTCGAGAAACGCGGCCAGTTGAGGCATTCCCGCCGGCTCACCGGCGTGATGGCGACGGAAGCCATGATACCGCAAGCTTGTTCCCGATTTGCCTTGACGATCGGGTGGTAGGCGCGGTCATCTTGCAGCCTGGTTCTCCACCAGCCGGAGCAGATAGTGATGACGGCCGCCACCCTTGGCACCCATGGCATTCCCCTGATCGGCTTCGGCACCTATCCGCTCAAGGGCGGTGAGGCCGAACGCTGCGTCGCCATGGCCCTCGACCTCGGCTACCGCCACATCGACACGGCGCAGATGTATGGCAATGAGGGGGAGGTGGGCCGCGCCATCCGTGCCTCGGGCATCGCGCGCGAGGAGATCTTCCTCGTGACCAAGGTCGATCCGTCGAACCTCGGGGCTCAGCGCTTCGCGGGGTCGGTCACGCGCTCGGTTGATGCGCTTGGCACGGTGCCCGATGTGCTGCTCATTCACTGGCCGCCCGCTGACGAGGCGCTCGATGCCACCGTCGAACGCCTGGTCGCCGAACAGGACAAGGGCAATGCAAGGCTGATCGGCGTCAGCAACTTCACGCCCGCCATGCTGCGCCGTGCGCAGGCCATCGCGGCAGGCCGGATCATCTGCAATCAGGTGGAGTTCCAGCCGCTTCTCGACCAGACAGCACTGCTGGCTACGGCGCGCGAACTGGGTGTGACGCTCACCGCCTACCGCCCTCTGGCGCGTGGCCGGGCGATGGATCCGGCCGTCATTCAGGCGATCGCCAAACGACATGGCCGGCCCGCCTCCGAAATCGTGCTGCGCTGGATCATCCAGCAG
>JBIIGF010000438.1:0-2829 GCA_044236665.1 Aestuariivirga sp.
GAACAAGGCGGAGCCGGTCTATTCAGTGAACAATCGCCAGTCCGGCGAGAACATGTTCACGGTCCGCCTGTCGCAGGCGCCGGGCCTCCTCGAGCAGGTCATGCAGGCGACGCACAGGGAAACAGCCGAGATCGGCACGGGCTGGACGGTGCAGTCGCCGGAGGCTGGCGGGCTGGCCGTTGTCTGGTATCCGGTGGCGGATGCGGAGCTGAGGCCCATTGCGGCAAAGGCCGTGGCGCGCTCGCGCTGTGCGGCAGCGCCGGCAATCAGTCAGGGTACGGAATAATCAGCGCCCGAATTCGATGTCGCCCGTGGCCGATGCGCGCCTCGTGCGCTTGCGTGCCGGTGGCAGCCGCTCGGCGAGGTCATGGAGGCGCTCGACCCGCACACCGGTGAAGATCACGATCTCCGCCGATGCGCCGTCCGGCAGGCTGTTCGCCGGCCTGACACGGGCCTGCGGAAATTCGACGATCTCACTGCGGTCTTGGGCTGTCATGGCATTACGTCCGGATGTTTGCCTCTCCGTTTTGACGACACTGACCACCGGATGGTTAACAAGGCGTTAAGTGGCTGGCGTCAGGCCTGCGGTGCCGTTGCGATCCTCCACCTCGACGATCCAGATGTCGGGATCGGAGCGGATGCGGCGCTCGAGAATTGCCATCGCATCCTGCATGGCCGCAGGCGGCGCGATCTCGGTGATCCAGCGGCGCTCGCCCTGCTCATCATGCGAAGCGCCGGGCGATGGGCCGAAGAGATGGCACGTGCCATCCATGTGGCTGACGATCACATAGACGGCACCGGCCTCTTCCGCACCTTTACGCACCACCGCACCGAACAGGCCATTGACCATGGCGCTGCGCAGGAAGGCGCTGACCCAGATGGAAGACTTGAGCCGCACCTTACTGGGGCAGTGCCTCGGCGCCGGACTGGCCGCTGACCTTGCCCAGTTCGGCAAGCAGCGCGTCATCGATGGTGCCGGTAGCCTCGAGGTTGCGGTCCCGCTGGAAGGCGGCGATGGCCTCCTCGGTCTGGGCATTCATCTCGCCGCTGATCTGGCCCGGGCTGTAAGCGAGTTCGGCGAGTGTGGTCTGAACGCGGCGCACACGGGCGCGGGCTTCGGCATCGGGCGAGGGTTCGACAGTCCCGGTGAAGAGGGAAGCTTCCGCCACCTCGCGGGTGAAACGGATGTGCTCGGCCAGTTCGGCGGATGGTTTGCCATCGGGCTTCAAGCCCGCCGCGGCCTGATAGGCGGTAATGGCCTCGCGCGTCTTGCGGCCGGCCACGCCATCAACACTGCCCTTGTAGTATCCTGCGGCGGCAAGCTCGCGCTGCACGGATTCGACGACCGGATCATATTTCAGCTGAATGGTGCGGGCGATGTTGTCCTGCTTGGCACCAGCCGCAGCCGCGGCATCTTCGGTTTCGGCGCCACTGCCGCTCACCACCGCCGCACGCTCGACCGGCGGCTGGCCGAACAGCGCATTGCCCGCAACGGCGATTGACATTACCGCCGTCAGGCTCCACGCGGCGAAAGGGGCAAAGCGCCGCCTCGGTTCGTCAATCTGCTCCCTGTCACGCATTCCGCCGACCCGAAATCACTGTTGTGCCGGAACGCGGCCGAAGCGGCGCTCCATTCCACGCCGAACTTGCACCCATCACGGTTAACGGGGCCTTTCCGCGATTGCCTTCCCTGTTCCGCCCGCGGTTAACGAGGGGTTAATGCCGGGGTGCGGGCTTAACGCAATATAAGCCAGTCCGGCGCAAGGGCCGCGAATTCGGGGCCAAATCATGGCATGGAAGGCGCATGCGCATCTTCCGCACATTGATTCTGCTCGGGGCAGCGGGCCTGTTCCTGCCATCGCCGCCGGAAGACCCGGCTGCCCGTCAGGCGGAGGCAGAAGGACCCTCTGCCTTCGAGATGATGTCCTCCGCCGGTGCCACCGCCGCCGATGCCGCCACTTTCTGCAGCCGCCAGCCTGAGGTCTGCGGCGTGGCGGGCTATCTTGCCGGGCAGATGGAACGCAAGCTGCTCTATTCCGCCTCGCTTCTCTGGGGTTGGGCGTGGGAGGAAGAGGCGCCGGGCAAAGCGGCCGATGGTTCAGGGGGCCTCATTTCGATCAGCGTCGCGGGAGATGTGCCGGAACCGGACCCGTCTGGAGCCTCTGGCAGCACACCGAAGGGCCGTTCCACGCTGAGGCTTGATGACCTGATCCCCGAATGGCGCGGGCCCTCCAGCAAGAAAGACGGTTGAGCTTGCGGCGGCCACGGCCTATCTGCTGATCCAGACACCAATTGCGCTGGAAGCCCTGACGTGAACGCCATTGCCGAACTCCTCGCCGACTTCGACGTCATGGATGACTGGGAAGACCGCTACCGCCATGTGATCGAACTGGGGCGGGAGCTTCCCGAACTTCCCGCCGAAGATCACTCGGCGGAGAACAAGGTGAAGGGCTGCGCCTCGCAGGTATGGATCACCTCGCAGGTCAGCGGCGCGGCGGAGAACCCCGTGCTCACCTTTCTCGGCGACAGCGACGCGCTGATCGTCAAGGGCCTCATCGCCATCGCCTTCATGATCTATTCGGGAAAGCCCGCCCGCGAGATCCTGTCGACCGATGCGGGCGAGATTCTCGGCAAGCTTGGCCTGTCGGGCCACCTCACACAGCAGCGCTCCAACGGCTTCGCCTCGATGATCCAGCGCATCAAGCAGGATGCGCAGTCTGCGCTTCAGGCGTCTTCCAGCTCCGCCTGAGGAATGACCGGCCGCGAATCCGGCAGGCCCCAGAGCGACAGGCCGGCATGGGCCCTCGGCGGCTTCAGCAACCCATACTG
>JBIIGF010000439.1:0-2816 GCA_044236665.1 Aestuariivirga sp.
AAGGACATGTCATTGCGATTCGCGAGGAACTCGATGCCAGCCCGGAGGAGCGTTCGATCCGGCTGTGCAATTCGGGAATCATTGCGATTTCCTCTGCGCTGCTGTGGACGTTGCTGCCGAAAATCGGCAATTCCAATGCCAAGGGCGAGTATTACCTCACGGACCTCGTCGAACTGGCGGCCGCCGCGGGCGCGCCCTGCCAGCTTGCCGTCTGCAGCGAGGCGGAGGTTGCCGGCGTCAATGACAGGACTCAACTCGCCGCCATTGAAGCCACGCTGCAGGATCTGTACCGCCGCCACCACATGCTGAATGGCGTGACACTGGTGGCGCCAGAGACGGTGTTCTTCTCAGCCGATACCGTGATCGCGGAGGATGTGGTGATCGAGCCGCATGTGGTGTTCGGGCCGGGAGTGGAAATCGCGGGAGGGGTGGACATTCTCGCCTTTTCCCATATCGAGGGTGCCCGTATTTCCGTGGGAGCGCGGATCGGACCTTATGCCCGGCTGCGGCCGGGTGCGGAGATTGGTGCCGACGCCCATATCGGTAACTTTGTCGAGGTGAAGAAGTCGGTTATCGGCCAGGGTGCAAAGGCCAACCACCTCTCCTATATCGGGGATGCGCGGGTGGGTGCGAAGAGCAACATCGGTGCTGGCACGATCACCTGCAACTATGACGGTTTTGAAAAGCACCTGACGGAGATAGGCAACGATGTGTTCGTTGGCTCCAACACGGCGCTCGTGGCGCCGGTCAAGGTTGGAGACGGCGCTTCTATCGCGGCGGGCAGTGTCATTACAAGGAACGTGCCAGAGGATTCGCTGGCCATGGCGCGTGCCGATATGGAAGTGCGTGAAGGCTGGACGGCGCGGTACCGGCAGATGAAGGCGGCAAAGAAGGCTGCGAAGAAAAAGATTTGAGGCATTTCGCATGTGTGGAATCGTAGGCATTCTCGGCAAGGAACCGGTGGCAGAAAACATCGTCGAGGCCCTGCGCCGCCTCGAGTACAGGGGGTATGATTCCTCCGGCGTCGCCACGCTCACCCCGAATGGCATCGAGCGGCGCCGGGCGGTGGGCAAACTCAAGAACCTCGCCTATCTGCTCGACAGAGACCCGCTGGGCGGTACATCCGGCATCGGCCACACCCGCTGGGCAACGCATGGCGGCGTGACCGAAACCAATGCGCATCCGCATATCGTGGGCGATGTGGTTGTGGTTCACAATGGCATCATCGAAAATTTCCGGGCTCTCAAGGAAGAACTGACCGCCTCTGGCGCGGTGTTCACGACGCAGACCGACACGGAAGTCATCGCACAGGCGCTGGCGCGGGAACTGGCCAAAGGCAAGTCGCCGCGCGAGGCTGTGCGGGACGTACTCTCCCGGCTGGAAGGGGCCTTTGCCCTGGCCATCCTGTTCAAGGGCGAGAATGACCTGATGATCGGCGCCCGCAATGGCCCGCCGCTGGCCGTCGGCCATGGGGATGGCGAGATGTATATCGGCAGTGATGCCATTGCACTCGCACCCTTCACCAACCGCATCACCTATCTCGAGGATGGTGACTGGGTGGTGCTGACCCACACCACAGCCGAGATCTTCGATGCGCATGGCAAGCGTGTTGAGAGGCCCATGAGCTACAGCCAGGCCTCCACCATGCTGGTGGACAAGGGCAATCACCGTCACTTCATGGCCAAAGAAATCGCCGAGCAGCCGGAAGTGATCGGCCACACGCTGGCCGAATATGTCGATTTCGCCGAAGGCACGGTGCGCGTTCCGGCCTCGCTGCCCTTCGATTTCGCCAAGCTGGATCGTATCATCATCACGGCCTGCGGCACGGCGTCTTATGCGGGCCTCACGGCGAAGTACTGGTTCGAGCGCGTGGCGCGCCTGCCGACCGAGGTCGACATCGCCTCGGAGTTCCGTTACCGCGAAGCTCCGCTGGCGAAGAACGGCCTCGCCATTGTCGTTTCGCAATCAGGTGAAACGGCGGATACGCTGGCTGCACTGCGCTACTGCAAGCAGCAGGGGCAACATACGCTGGCCGTCGTGAACGTGCCGGAATCCACCATCGCCCGCGAGAGCGAAGTGGTGTTCCGCACATTCGCCGGGCCGGAAATCGGGGTAGCCTCCACCAAGGCTTTCACCTGCCAGCTCACCGCACTTGCCTGCCTTGCCATCCTGGCGGGCAAGATGCGCGGCACCATCACGCCGGAGCAGGAGAAGGAACTTGTTGGCGCGCTGATCATGGCGCCGCGCTTCATGACGGACATCCTGAAGGAAGAGAAGCATATCGGTGATGTGGCCCGCGACATTGCCCATGCCAAGGATGTGCTGTTCCTCGGCCGCGGTCTCAATTATCCGATCGCACTCGAGGGCGCGCTGAAGCTGAAGGAGATTTCATACATCCACGCCGAGGGCTATGCAGCCGGTGAATTGAAGCACGGGCCGATCGCCCTGATCGACGAGAATGTCCCGGTCATCGTCATTGCGCCCCATGACGAGCTTTATGAAAAGACCATCTCCAACATGGAGGAGGTGGCGGCCCGTGGCGGCAAGATCGTGCTGCTGACCGACGAGCACGGCATGAAGGATAATGGCGACAAGGCCTTCCGATCCATCCGGATCCCGAAAGCGCATTCCTTCATCAGCCCGCTGCTCTATGCGGTTCCTGTGCAACTGCTCGCCTATCATGCGGCGGTGTTCATCGGCACCGACGTTGACCAGCCGCGCAACCTGGCGAAATCCGTCACCGTCGAGTGACGCGACCGTCCTGCCGCACCGTTCAGGCTGCGGCAGGTCCCGCGCGTTCGTGGTAATCCGATTGA
>JBIIGF010000440.1:0-2812 GCA_044236665.1 Aestuariivirga sp.
CCACTTCTCGTCCATGATCACTGCCCCTCGCGCTTTTCCTGAGTTATGCCCGCCGGACCCCGTTCACGCAACGCCTCACGACCAGCCGCGCGCCTTGCCCGCCTCAGTCAAATCCTGCGCCATCTGGCGCACGGCGGCCAGCGCCTGCTCAAGGGCCGCAACGTCGCGCGAGCGAAGTACAAGGTTGGTGGCAAAACCATCCGGCGCCTGGAACGGATAGGACCCGATCACCACGCCGGGAAAGGCCTTCTGGATCTCGCCCAGAGGCTTTGCGGCGTCGCCCTCGCCACCCCGGAACTCGACATGGCGCGACTGCATGGGAACGCCCGGCGTCAGTCGCTTGGCCACATCATCCATCATGGCGTTCATGATCTTCGGCACGCCGGCCATGACGAACACATTGCCCATCTGAAAGCCGGGTGCCTTCGACACCGGATTGTCGATGAGGCTGGCGCCCTGCGGAATGCGCGCCATGCGCATGCGCGCTTCGTTGGGCTCCCGGCCGCTTTCCCGGAAATAGGCGAGCAGGATTTCGACCGCCCTCGGATCATGGTCGATCGGCACGCCGAAGGCCTTGGCCACGGAATCGGCCGTGATGTCATCATGGGTAGGGCCAATGCCGCCGGTTGTGAACACGTAGCTGTAGCGCGCGCGAAGAGCGTTCAACGCGGCGACAATGTCGTCCTCCTGGTCGGAGACCACGCGGGCCTCCTTCAGGTCGATTCCCAGGGCAGTCAGATAGTCGGCGAGGAAGCCGAGATTCTTGTCCTTCGTCCGCCCGGAGAGGATTTCATCTCCGATGAGCAGAACGGCGGCAGTGGGCGCAGTGGAGGTCATTGTCGCAAGCCTTTGTTTCGTTTGGGCTGTGCCACCCTTTGACGGTGCTTGTCAACGCGGCCGCAGCGCACTTGCGCCAAGCCTGCCATGCCATTATCTGCATAAGTCATGAGGTCACCAAAGCAGCAGTTGAGGCCTTCGCCCGATCCTGTAGACTTGCCTGACGATAAGCCAAGAAAGGCCGGCGTTGCCGGGTTCCGGATTCTCCCTGAATGACTTACGCCGCCGAAGAAACCGCCTCCCCCCGTTCCAACCGCATCAAGCTGCACGGCCCCGCTGATTTCGAGGCCATGCGCAAGGCCGGCCGGCTGACCGCCGAAGCCCTTGACCTTCTGGTGCCCCATGTGAAGCCGGGCGTCACGACCGATGAGCTGGACCAGATCATCGTGGAGTTCGCGCGCGACAATCAGGCGATCCCCGCACCCTATAACTACCGCGGTTACCCCAAGTCGATCTGCACTTCGATCAATCACGTGGTCTGCCACGGCATCCCCAATGACAAGCCGCTGCGCGAGGGCGACATTGTCAACATCGACGTGACGCTGATCGTCGATGGCTGGCATGGCGACTCGAGCCGCATGTACAATGTGGGCGAAGTCAGCGTGAAGGCCGCCCGCCTTGTCGAGGTCACCTATGAAAGCCTGATGCGCGGCATCGCCATGGTGAAGCCCGGCGCGCATCTGGGCGACATCGGATATGCCATCCAGTCCTATGCCGAGGGCGAACGCTGCTCGGTGGTGCGCGATTTCTGCGGCCACGGGCTTGGCCGCGAATTTCACGACCATCCCAACGTACTGCATTACGGCCGAATGGGCGAAGGCGTTGAATTGAAGCCCGGCATGTTCTTCACCATCGAGCCGATGATCAACCTCGGCCGCCCGCATGTGAAGATCTTGGGCGACGGATGGACGGCGGTGACGCGGGACCGTTCCCTCTCTGCCCAGTTCGAGCACACGGTGGGCGTGACCGATACGGGCGTCGAGATCTTCACGCTCTCGCCCAAGGGCCTGCACCACCCGCCCTACAAGGTCTAGCCGGATGTCTGGCTTTGAAGATGCAGGCAACAAGCCGCTGCCGCATTTTCTCGGCCACCGTGAACGGCTGAAGGAACGCTTCCGCGAGGCGGGTGCCGATGCCCTGCCCGACTATGAACTGCTTGAGATGCTGTTGTTCCGCGCCATCAAGCGCGGTGACACGAAACCACTCGCCAAGCAGCTCCTCGCCCGGTTCGGCACTTTCGCGGAGGTTCTGAGCGCGCCGCCTGAGCGGCTGATGGAGGTGAAGGGTGTGGGCGAGGCGGTCGCCACCGAAATCAAGCTCGTCCATGCCGCCGCCATGCGGCTGATGCGCGGCCAGGTCATCAACCGGCCGGTGCTCAGCACGTGGAGCGGCATTCTCGACTATGTGCGCGCCGCCATGGCCTTCCACGACACCGAACAGTTCCGCATCCTGTTCCTTGACAAGAAAAACCAGCTGATCGCCGATGAAGTGCAGCAGCAGGGCACGGTGGACCATACGCCGGTCTACCCGCGCGAGGTCATCAAGCGGGCGCTCGACCTTGCAGCCACGGCCATCGTGCTGGTCCACAACCACCCTTCGGGCGACCCGACGCCGTCACTCGCCGATATCGAGATGACCAAGAAGATCGTCGATGCGGGCCAGAGGCTGAACATTGTGGTGCATGACCACGTGATCGTCGGCCGCAAAGGGCATTTCAGCTTCCGGTCGAATGGGCTGATCTGATCCGGTCCAGCGCCTCCGGCGTGTCGGCATCCATGAGTACGCTCTCATCGAGGATCTCGACCTCGACGATCTCTTCGCTGTGGGTGCGGAACAGAACCCTGGCGCCCTTATCACCTTCCAGCCCGGCCAGTGCCGGGAAATGCTGCCGCCCCCAAAGTACCGGGTTGCCACGCTCCCCCCTGCTGACCGGCACGCAGATCGACCGGTGTTCTGCCGGATTGTAGGCCGCTAT
>JBIIGF010000525.1:0-2810 GCA_044236665.1 Aestuariivirga sp.
CGCGTGGATACGATCCGCGGGATGGACATCCAGTTCGTCACGACGGCGAAGACCGACAAGGAAGCCAAGGCCCTCCTGAAGGCCTTCGATCTTCCCTTCGCCAGCTGAACCCGTTTGGAAAACCGTCGGGCTTCGAGCCCGGCAGGTTCCGGAGGAATTGAGACGACATGGCCAAGACCTCGTCAGTCGAGAAGAATAACCGTCGTGCAAGGCTCTCGAAGCTGCACGCCCCGAAGCGCAACGCCCTCAAGGCGGTGGTGATGGACCGTGACCGGCCCGTCGAAGAGCGCTTCGAGGCGACGCTGAAGCTCGCGCAGCTGCCGCGCAACGGCGCCAAGATCCGCGTCCGGCTTCGCTGCGAAGTGACCGGCCGTCCCCGCGGGAATTACCGCAAGTTCAAGCTGTGCCGGAACATGCTGCGGGAGATGGCCAACACCGGCCAGCTTCCCGGCGTGGTCAAGGCGAGCTGGTAAGGAGGGCTGCGCGTGTCGCTGTCCGATCCGCTGGGTGACCTGCTCACCCGCATTCGCAACGCCCAGGGCGCACGGCAGAGCCGTTGCGTCGCCCCGGCCTCCAAGCTGCGGGAAAACGTGCTCGATGTGCTGAAGCGGGAGGGCTACATCCGCGCCTTCTCGACCGAGGAGCTTCGCCCCGGGGTGAAGGTGATCAGCATCGAGCTGAAGTATTCCGAGGGCGAGCCCGCCATCAAGGAGATCCACCGGGTCTCCAAGCCTGGCCGGCGCGTCTACTCGAAGATCGCGGAGCTGCCGAAGTTCTATTCGGGCCTTGGCATCTCCATCCTCTCCACGCCGAAGGGCGTGATGAGCGACCATGAGGCTCGCACCGCCAATGTTGGCGGTGAAGTCCTCTGCCGCGTGTTCTGAGGAGGGCAGGGGAATGTCTCGCGTCGGCAAATACCCGGTGCCCGTGCCCTCCGGCGTCCAGGTGGCGCTGCAGGGCCGCACGGTGGTGGCCAAGGGCAAGCTTGGGGAACTCAAGCTCGACCTGACCGATCATGTGGATGTGACGATCGAAGGGGCCGAGGTGGCCGTGGCGCCCCGCGGCGCCGATCGTCATGCGCGCATGATGTGGGGCACCACGCGCAGCCTGATCCAGAGCATGGTGACGGGTGTCTCCACGGGCTTCACCAAGTCCATGGAAATCACCGGAACCGGCTACAAGGCGGCGGTGCAGGGGAAGGACCTGATCCTGAACCTCGGCTACAGCCACGAAATCCGCTACCCGATCCCGGCTGGGATCAGCATCACCTGCGAGAAGCCGACTTCGGTCAAGGTGGCCGGTTCGGATAAGCGCCAGGTGGGCCAGGTCGCGGCGGAAATTCGCGCCTATCGCGGGCCGGAGCCCTACAAGGGCAAGGGTGTGCGCTACGACAACGAGGTGATCCTCCGGAAGGAGGGTAAGAAGAAGTAATGGCCGACAAGCTCGCATTGATGGAGCGCCGCCGTTCGCGGCTGCGCTACCAGCTGAAGGTCAAGTCCGGTGGGCGCCCGCGCCTGTCGGTCTTCCGGTCCGGCAAGCACATCTACGCCCAGGTGATCGACGACAAGCAGGGCCGTACGGTCGCCGCCGCGTCGAGCATCGAGAAGACGATGCGCGACAGCCTGAAGACCGGCGCCGACAAGGACGCGGCGACGGCGGTGGGCAAGCTGGTGGCGGAGCGTGCGCTCGCCGCCGGCGTGACGGCGGTCGTGTTCGACCGCGGTCCGTACATCTACCATGGTCGCGTCAAGGCGCTCGCGGAGGCTGCCCGCGAGGGCGGCCTGTCGTTCTAAGGAGTTCGGGAATGGCAAGGGGTCCGATGGGCGGCGGCGAAGGCGGTGGCGAGGGCGGTGATCGCCGTCGTGGCCGCGGTCGCGATCGCGGCAACGAAAACCGCCAGGAGCGCCAGGAAGGCGACGAGCTCAAGGACAAGCTCGTCACCATCAACCGCGTCGCCAAGGTGGTGAAGGGCGGTCGTCGCTTCAGCTTCGCCGCGCTCGTCGTGGTGGGCGACCAGAAGGGCCGCGTCGGCTGGGGTGCCGGCAAGGCCCGCGAGGTGCCGGAGGCGATCCGCAAGGCGACGGAGCGTGCCAAGCGCGGCATGATCCGCGTGCCGATGAAGGAAGGCCGCACTCTGCATCACGACATCATCGGCGAATACGGCGCCGGCCGCGTGATCCTGCGCGCCGCGCCCGCGGGTACCGGCATCATCGCCGGCGGCCCGATGCGCGCGGTGTTCGAGACGCTTGGCATGGGTGACGTCGTTGCCAAGTGCACCGGCACGACGAACCCGCACAACATGGTGAAGGCGACCTTCGCCGCGCTTGGCCGCACCACCAGCCCGCGGGCTGTGGCGGCGCGCCGTGGCAAGAAGGTCACCGACCTCCTCGGTCCGAAGAAGGACGCCGAGGCGGCGGCGGAGGCGGCCAATGGCTGAAGACAAGAAGACCGTGAAGGTGACCCAGACCGGGTCGCCGATCGGCCGCAAGCCCGGCCAGCGTGAGACGCTGATCGGTCTGGGCCTGAACAAGATTCGCCGGTCGCGCGAGCTGGAGGATACCCCGGCCGTGCGTGGGATGATCCGCAAGGTCGCCCATCTGGTGAAGGTGGAGGGCTGACATGGTCAAGCTCAACGAGATCCGCGACAACGAAGGCGCGCGGAATACGTTCAAGCGCATCGGTCGCGGCATCGGGTCCGGCAAGGGCAAGACCGGCGGTCGCGGCGTGAAGGGCCAGAAGGCGCGCACGGGCGTGACGCTGAACGGGTTCGAGGGCGGTCAGCTCCCGATCTACCGGCGCGTGCCGAAGCG
>JBIIGF010000441.1:0-2805 GCA_044236665.1 Aestuariivirga sp.
CCTGCTTGAGGCCGAGCGCGGCTATCACATGGTGCTGCCCAATTCGGGCGTCAGCCTGTCGCGGTCCCTCACCTATGCGCGCTCGCCCGGTGCGGCGACGCCGATGGAAATGGGCCTCCGCCTTGCGGGCTCGGATGAATTCGCCGGACTGGACGCAGCCCCCAACTACGCCCGCGCCGATGCGCTGTGGACGAATTTCAAGCGCGTGCTGCCGGGGCTTCAGGCACCGGATTCGCAGACCACCCGCTGGATGGGCCGCAGGCCGGGAACGCCGGATTCGCTTCCCGTGATCGGCCCGTCGAAGACCACGGCCAATGTCTGGTACGGCTTCGGCCACGGCCACATGGGCCTGACATGGGGCCCGACCACCGGCCGCCTGATTTCGGAACTGATGACGGGCGCCAAGAGCAACATCGATCTCTCTCCCTTCCGGGCGGACCGGTTCTAGAGCGGCACGACACCAACAATGCTCAGATGGAGGGTGACTGACCGTCGCGCTGCCGTCATTCCGGCGAAGGCCGGAATCCAGCGCTTCTTTGCAGGCATCCCGACGCAAAGCTGGATCCCGGCCTTCGCCGGGATGACGCCCCGTGAGAGGCTGGCGACAGGCGGCGATCCTATTGGACGTCTTGTCGCTCCACCGCCAAAATCTCGGCTTCACCGCCCGGAATATCCGCAACATCACCCTTCCTTCGCCCCATCAGGGCGCGGGCGAGTGGCGAGGTATAGGCGATCAGCCCCCTGGCGGGGTCGGCTTCGTCCTCCCCCACGATTCCGTAGACCTGTTTCCGGCCATCATCGCGCATGATGATGACGCGCATGCCGAAGCCTACCGTATCGGCATCGGCAGCGGGTTCGACGCGCTGCGCGGATGAGCGCCGCTGCGTCCAGTAGCGCAGATCGCGGGAGGCGCGGGCGATCATGGCCTTGTCGGCTGTATTCTGACCTTGGGCCAGCAATTTGCGGCAGGCTTCGATTTCCTGCTCGATCAGGCGAAGGCCGCGGGCCGTCACCACATTCGGGCTGGCACTGATCGGCCGTTCCGGCAATTCCTCAGGAATGTCATCTTGTTCTTTGACAAAGGCACGGCTCATAAGGGTCAACTCTCGCGATTCACGTCAGGACAGCAGCGCAATGACAACCGAAACGCCCCAGCCGATCCGCCTCGAAGACTACCGGCCCACGCCCTATCTGATTGATACGATCGATCTCGATTTTCGGCTTGATCCGGCCGTAACGCAAGTGCGCAGCCAGATGTCGATCCGCCCCAACCCCGCAAGCCGGGAAGAAAGTGCGTCGCTTGTCCTCAACGGAGAACGCATCACGCTTGTCTCGGTGATGCTGGACGGGACCATCCTGCAAGCCGGTCAATACCACGTCACGGACGAAGCCCTGACCTTGCCGGCCGTTCCACAGGCACACTTCACGCTGGAGATCGTCACCACCTGCAACCCGTCCGCCAATACCGCGCTCTCCGGCCTCTACATGTCGGGCGGCATGTTCTGTACCCAGTGCGAGGCGGAAGGCTTCCGCCGCATCACCTACTTCTATGACCGGCCGGATGTGATGGCCCGCTACAGCGTGCGGATGGAGGCAGAGCGCGCACAGTTTCCCGTGCTGCTCGCCAATGGCAACCCGCGCGAGCGCGAGGTGA
The DNA here is from genome assembly GCA_044236665.1 of Aestuariivirga sp. Taxonomy (GTDB): domain Bacteria; phylum Pseudomonadota; class Alphaproteobacteria; order Rhizobiales; family Aestuariivirgaceae; genus Aestuariivirga. The sequence continues at coordinate 1,655 of JBIIGF010000441.1, forward strand.
TCGGCGGCACGACGCGCCATTATGCCATCTGGGATGATCCCTTTCCCAAGCCCTCCTACCTCTTCGCGCTGGTGGCGGGCGATCTCGCCTCCATCCACGACAGCTTCACCACCATGTCCGGCCGCGAAGTGGCGCTCGGCATCTATGTCGAGAAGGGCCAGGAAACCCGCTGCGGCTGGGCGATGGACTCGCTCAAGGCCTCGATGCGCTGGGACGAGCAGCGCTTCGGCCGTGAATATGATCTCGACGTGTTCAACATCGTGGCCGTGCCGGATTTCAACATGGGCGCGATGGAAAACAAGGGCCTCAACATCTTCAACGACAAATACATCCTCGCCCTGCCCGACACCGCGACCGATATGGATTACGTCAATATCGAAGCCATCATCGCGCATGAGTATTTCCACAACTGGACCGGCAACCGCATCACCTGCCGCGACTGGTTCCAGCTCTGCCTGAAGGAAGGGCTCACCGTATTCCGCGATCAGGAATTCACGTCTGACCTGCGCTCGCGCGCGGTGAAGCGCATCACGGACGTCAAGACCCTGCGCGCGCGCCAGTTCCCGGAGGACAATGGGCCGCTCGCGCATCCACCGCGCCCCTCCTCCTATATCGAGATCAACAACTTCTACACGCCGACGGTTTACGAAAAGGGCGCTGAGATCTGCCGCATGATGCAGACGCTGATCGGCGCCGATGCCTTCCGCAATGCGATGGACCTTTACTTCGCGCGCCATGACGGCGAGGCTGCAACGGTCGAGCAATTCGTCGCCTGCATGGCGGAGGCCTCCGGCCGCGACCTCTCGCAGTTCTTCACATGGTACACGCAGGCCGGAACGCCGCAGGTGAAGGCCACAGGCGCCTATGATGCGGCCACAAAGCAGTTCACCCTCACGCTCGAACAGCACATGGCCACAGCCCCCGGCCAGGCGGAGCCACAACCGATGCACATTCCGCTGGGTTTGGGCCTTGTCGGCCCCGGCGGCATGGACATGCCGCTCGACCTTGAAGGCACCGGCACGCTCAACACGCCGCTCATCGAATTGCGCGAAGCCCGCCAGACCTTCCGCTTCAACAATATGCCGGCGCGGCCCGTCCTGTCGCTGAACCGTGGTTTCTCTGCACCCATCAAGCTCGACGCCAACCTGACG
>JBIIGF010000442.1:0-2801 GCA_044236665.1 Aestuariivirga sp.
AACATCCCGGTGAGTGGCGCCGCCATTCCCCCCATACTGGACGCGGAACTTCCTTGTCTGGATGGATGGGATGATTCCGCCGGGCGGCCGTCGCTGGCGCTTGAAGCTGCGAGCCCGCAACGTCACCACGACAGCTAGATGGCGTAAATTCCCCTCGCAGCCAGGAATTGGCGTCCGACTTGTTTTCCAACCTGTCGGCAAAGGGCTGCCATGCATCTCAATCACTCTGGCATGGATCAATCACTGGTCGTGAATATCCAGATATAATCTAACCATGTCCTGATTGGCATTGAGCAACTTGTGGGACTGCAGCCTGGCGAGGTTGAAGAGAAGGCGGGATGCGAGATCCGGATTTCCTTTCATCAACTTCGCAAGCGACTGCCGCGACAGGGCCACCAACTCGGCGTCTGTCATTGCGATACAGTCAGTCGCTCGCATCGTACCCGTGAGCATCGCAATCTCACCAATCACCTGGCCAGGGAATATGTTTGATGATGGTAACTCACCGTCCAACCGCTTCTCCAAGATTTGGCCCGACAGGATGATAAACATTTCGTCCTGAATTTGCGCCGTCCCGATGATGGCATCCCCAGCTGCAAACTTGAGGACTCGCCCGGATCCAATGATCTTGCTGACGTCTTCGGTGGTCATGCCGCTGAAAAGCCCGGCCCCCTGAACCGCGCCGCCTGTGCGGCCATGGTTGCCATCAGCCAGCACTCTCTCCAATACGCTGTCGTCAACCTTTGGCAGGAGCGATTTGATCGAACTGCCATAGTTCTCGTAAAACCACTTAACGGAGGGGTGGGTGGACTGGCACAGGTTCTTCTTCTCAAGGTACCGATACAGTGGAGACCTCACATCTCGCAAATGCTCCCAGTCCCGGGTGGCGAGGACAATCGGTGCCCAAAGCCCGCTGTCATCACTGAAGGTGGGGGCATAAAGGTGGAAGCCCAGTTGCGAGTAGAAGTCGTACAAATGAGGTGCGCACGCAGAGAACACAAAGTGGATGTCATCCTCAATCAGATCTTCAAACATTTTGGCGGTCACCAAATGAGCGGCAAGCGATCCCCTGTGGCTCGCGGAAATCGCAAACTTTGTCGACAGCGCCAATGACCCAGCCTGGCTGCTCAGGAATTTCGGGATTTCGAGGGCGGAGGAGAAGGCCTGAGGCAAGTCACTTGAAAAGTCAAAGTCACGGTCATAAAGGGCCCGGCAGGTTGCGATTGCCTGATCATCCCTTATGGCGACGTAGATCCGAGCCGCGGGATCGAAGCGGTCAATATAAAGTTCATTTTGATGATCGATGGCATCATCATGGAAAGCCATCTCGGTGCCATAGACCTTGTAGCGCAGGCGAAACGCCTTCCGGGCAATGTCATCGGTTGATCGGCAGCAGATGATTTCCATGTGGTTCTCCTCTTGCAGTCCACGGTGTTGACTGACGTGCTGTGTGGTTCGATGTGGTCAGGGTAGTCAGTGACCGGTGCATGTCGGCTCATAGAGTGACCTGCTGTGGTTCAGGCGGGTGTGCTGGGTGACTGCGGGCACTAAGTGAGCGTTCCGACGTGACGCGATAGGCGAATGCGAGGGCTAACGCACCAAAGATGGCCACGCCCATGGCATTTCCAATGAGCACGCCCTGCCAACCTCCCCATTCGGCACCAAGATGTATGAAGGGGACAGTACCAAACGTCACGCGACCCCAGCTAAAGGCGGCAGATCGTTTCGGATATCCCAAGGTGTTGAACGCGGAGTTTGCAATGAAGAGGGCTCCAACAAAGATCCAGCTTATCGCGAGATAGGAGCAGAAGAACACGATCTCATCATGCGCGATGCCGGTGGCATTGAATGCCTCCGCTATTTCGGTTGCAAGCGCCAAGAGTACCAGCGAGGCGCAGAGTGTATAGCCTGTGGCCATGAGCACGCTCTGCGTCAGAGTGCGGCGTACGCGCTGAAACAGGCCTGCCCCGTAGTTCTGTCCGATCACGGGCCCCACCGCGCTTGAAAGGGCCAGGGCAATTCCGAAGGCAACCGGCATCAACCGTGATATGATGGCAAAGCCTGCAACCGCCTCGTCGCCGAACTCTGCAAGTACGAAAGTGACGTAGGCGTTTCCCAGTGGCACCGTAAGCTGGCTGAGGCCCGCGGGATAGGCAATGGTCCAAATATCGCCAATGTCACGCTTCAAGGCGGCGAAGCGAAGTGGATCCAGGAAGCCATGCACCCTTACCACCCCGTGCAGCCCCATGCACAGTGCCGCGAGATGGCCGAGGACCGCTGCAACGGCAGCGCCCTGTATTCCCATGTGCAGCCCAAAGATCAGCACTGGCGCGGTCATGATGGTGACGGAGGCCATGGCGAGCAGCACATACATCGCGCGGCGGGCGTCGCCGAGGCCTCTCAGAATTGCCGACAGGGTCAGCGAAACGCCAAACATCACGAGCCCTGGGCTCACCGCCCAGATGTAGCTCTGGGCAAGTTCTTTCGCCAGTCCGGCGGCGCTCATCAGTGACAGCAGTTGGCCCGAAGAGACGACAAGGATGATGGTGATCACGGCCGATGACAGGAAGGCGAACATCAGGGAGCTTGTCGCGTAACCCCGAGCCCTCACAATGTCACCGGCTCCGACGCTCCGTGACACCAGGGCGGAGGCAGCGACGCCCGTTCCGAGGCCAACGGAGAGAGAAAAGAAGATGACGCTTGACGCATAGCCCATGGCCGCCGTGATCGCCGTCTGCTGAAGCTGTGCGAGATAGAACAGGCTGGTGAGGTCAACGAGAAACAGTGCCATCGTGCCGATG
>JBIIGF010000445.1:0-2796 GCA_044236665.1 Aestuariivirga sp.
TGTGAATGAACAGTTTGCTGAAGGCGGGGTGGCGTTCATGCGCGGGCGCAGGCGCAAGCACAACTTCCGCATAGCTCGTCACATTGATCTCGTGTGTGCGTCCACTTTCGTTTGACAGCGTGACGCGCCGGATCTCGATATCGTCACCCGGCGCGATGGCAATCTCCATGCTTATCGACAGGCCGTCCATTCGCTCATGAAATTCGATCTTGTGGGCATGGAAGGTCGTCTCCGATGGATCGCCCACTCCGTAACTACCAAGCGTCCGCACCATTCCGCTGTCGCTCTCGCTGATATACATTCGTGCGTCGCCGGCGCGCGCGACATCACCCCCCATCCAGCCGGTCAGCGCCTGGCCCCGCCACCACAGTGCCCCGCCTCCGGCGTGGGTGATCCAGGATGCGAGGCTTCCGTTGCCGATGGCGTGGAATTGGCGGGCCTGCGGGTCCTGTGCCGTCCAGCCATGGAGTGCGGGTGTCGGTGACCGCGCGAGGTCCGGCGCGGTAGTTTCGTCCTCGGTTGCCTGCTCTGGAGGAAACTCCCATGGAACGCGTTCCTGCAGCAGAAGCTCAGTCGCGCGCATGCGTGGCTCGCGGCAAAACCTTTTGACCATGATGTTGTCATTGAGGGCGTTTCCGATGGCTGCTGAAATCATGCCCTGGTGGTGTGCCATGTAGGACCGAACGGGCGTGAAGCCGCCACTCGCTGGCCGCCTGTCCGGGGTGAAGTCGGCGGCTTCGAAGAACCCAAACCGGTTGCGCAGTCCGAGTTTGTCCAGTTGGCGAAGGTTGGAGACGGCAGTCCGCGGTGCCACGGCCAGCGCCAGTGCGCTCGCGTAGGGCGCGATCACATAGTCCTCGGCCAGTCCGCGCTTGAGGCCGAGGCCGGGTACCCCGAAGGCTTGGTACTGGTAGCGATGTGAGGCATCACGTGCCGCATACCCTGATTCCGAGATCCCCCAGGGCAGGCCAAACTTCTGCCCATAGCGCTGCTGTGTGGCAACGGCAGCGCGCTCGCTCTGACCCAGAAGCCGCCCTGCATCGCTGGGCAGCAGCAGGGCCGGCATGAGATATTCAAACATTGAGCCATTCCACGACAGCGTCGTGAGTGCACCGGCAGCCTTGGTGATCGGGCGGCCGAGGTGAGACCAATGTTCGACGGGTACGTCTCGCTTGGCGATAGCAAAGTAGCTCGCCAGCCGTGCTTCGCTTGCCAAGAGGTCGTAGTGGTGCTGGTCGAGCCGGTTGGAGTCGAGATTGTACCCGATGAAGAAGGTCCTGGTTTCCCCATCGTAGAGAGGACGAAAGTCCATGCCGAAGGCACGCGCCCCCGCACGGGAGGCGCACTGCTTGAGGCTGTCTGAGAGTTCGCGGCAGGCTGCGTCCCCTTGGTTGAGCGCCGCCATCACGTCCGCGATCCAGTTCCGGCTCTCGGACCGCTGTGCCGCAAGGCTGAGACATGCAGCACGCGCGTGGCCAATTTTTTCGGGTATCCTCTCCAATGGGGTGTCCAGCAAGGGCAGTGCCCTTCGTAGTTCCTCCAGCCCGACAAGCCCAGCCGGAGTGGCGTCAATCAGTTTGACCCATGGTTGGAGCGTGTCGATGTCCCGCCGCATGCTGAGGAGGTGGTGTTCAGTACGGTCCAGCCAAATGAAGATCTCGTGTGAAGACCCTTTGACGGTGGATGAGAATGCCTCGGCGACCAGAACTTGTATCTGCCGCAATTCTCCGGCGGTGATTTCATCAAGCGCAGACCTCCACGCAGCGGGGTCGTTTCGGACGGCGTGGGCCCTGACTGTAATGCTGTCGATCAACCCGCCGATTGCATCTTGTTCGACTTCTGGAAGGCCAACCAGTCCCTCGCGAAGCATGTGCAGCGCATCGTGCACTCCCTCCCAGAGTGCGGGAGACAACAGCGGTCCTTTTGCGGCCTCCCGACAGCCTTCGCCAAGTGTCGTCAGGCTCACCGCCAGATTGCCGCTGTCGACCGTGGAGATATAGCGCGGCGAAAGGGACTTGAGGGTTTTCGTATCGAACCAGTTGACCGTATGTCCGGCATGGCTCTCTAGCCGGTCGAGAGAATCCAGGGCTGCGGTTACGCGCGCCGATAGATCTCGAAGGCCGATGTGACCCAGATCCCACGCCGTCAGTGACGACAGGAAGAACATGCCCACATTGGTGGGGGAGGAACGGTGTGCGATCTCCTCATGCGGGCTGGCCTGATAATTGTCAGGCGGGAGCCAGTTGTCGTCCGGTCCGGCGAATGTTTCAAAGAACAGCCACGTGCGGCGCGCGATGAGGCGGAGATAGAGACGGTCTTCGGGGGCAATCGTTTCTCGCGCGCTCACCCGCTTCCTGCTGATGAACCGTGCAATCTCGGGAGAGGCAAACCACAGGAGGAGCAGTGGACCAGCGCCGGGCAGGGCGACCGGATCGACCCTCGCCATCAGAATGGCAATCGCGGAAGCGATGAGCGGTGCTACCACCATTTCCCGCCAAGTTCCCAGCCGGGTCTGCGGAACTTGCGTTGCCGAATGTGCCGCCGATGTCCACTCCAGCAGGTGGCGCCTTGAGACATGGACGCGGTACAGCGTGCGGGTGATCGCCTCCACTGAAATCGCCGCTTCATAGGCCAGAAATACGATCGCCAGCAGCCAGCGCCCCGCGTGATCCGCCAACTGGCGCAGCGTGCTCCGCGCGGCGCCTCGCCTGCGCCCACGGGAGAGGCCGGAAATGAGATCGGTGAAGAGATAAGCCCCTGGAGCCGCTACCGTCAGCAGCGTCCAGGTCAGGGCCT
>JBIIGF010000444.1:0-2796 GCA_044236665.1 Aestuariivirga sp.
CTGGTGAAGCGTTGTAATGAATTGAAGATCATGGTGGATGTCTCGCACCTGAACGAGAAGGGCTTCTGGGACGTGGCGAAGCTCAGCAACGCGCCCATCGTTGCCACCCATTCCAACGCCCATGCCCTCTCGGCCTCCTCCCGCAACCTGACCGATGCGCAGATCCGCGCCATCGGCGAGTCGGGCGGCATGATCGGCCTCAACTTCGCCAACGGATTCCTGCGCGAAGACGGACGCTGGCAGAGCGAGAACGGCCTCGACAGCATGATGCGCCACCTCGACCACCTGATGAAGCTGGCCGGCGAAGACCATGTCGGCCTCGGCTCGGACTTCGACGGCGCGCGCATTCCCGCCCAGATCGGCGATGTGGCGGGCCTTCCCCGCCTCGCCCAGGCCCTCAAGGCCCATGGGCTTGGCGAGGATCTGGTGGCCAAGCTCACCGCCGGAAACTGGATGAAGGTGCTGGAGCGCAGCTGGGGCGAATAGAGGCCGCCCACACCCGTATGCCGTGTGGAACATGCCGGCGATGACGGTTGCGCCACCTTATTAGCAGTGCTAATAGCTTTTCATGAAGCTTTCCGAGTGGCTGGTTAATAGCGGGACGTCGCAATCCGCGCTGGCGCGGCAACTGGGCATCACCCAGGGCCGTGTGTCCCAGATCGTGGCCGGGGCCCAGCCCTCGCTCGAACTGGCGAACCGGATTGCCGCAGCCACCGGCAACAAGGTGCGTCCGCAGGATTTTGGAGGTCAGGACATGGCGAACGAAAACAGGCTCGACACCGTCGAGGAGGCCGTGAAGGCCATTGCCGCGGGCGAGATGGTGGTGGTGGTCGATGACGACGACCGCGAGAACGAAGGCGACCTGATCGCGGCGGCCGCCAAGATCACGCCGGAGCAGATGGCCTTCATGGTGCGCCACACCTCCGGCATCGTGTGCACCCCGATCACGGCGGAAGACGCCAGGCGCCTGAAGCTCGACCCCATGGTGGCGCTGAACGATGCGCCGATGGGCACCGCCTTCACCGTCACCATCGACTACAAGGAAGGCCTCACCACCGGCATCTCCGCCAAGGAACGCGCCGCCACCTGCCATGCGCTCGCCAACCGCAATGTGGTGGCCGATGATTTCGTGCGCCCCGGCCACATCTTCCCGCTGGTTGCCAAGTCGGGCGGCGTGCTGATGCGCTCGGGCCACACGGAAGCAGCCGTCGATCTCGTGAAGCTCGCTGGCCTCCACCCCGCCGGCGTCATCTGCGAGTTGGTGAATGACGATGGGTCGGTGAAGCGCGGGCCGCAGGTCATGGCCTTCGCGCGCGAGCATGGCTTCAAGATCATCTCGGTCGCCGATCTCATCGCCTACCGCCAGCGGCGTGAGCGCCTCGTCGAGCAGACGGCGCAATTCGATGTCGACACCGCCATCGGCAAGGCCCGGGGCTTCTCCTATGTCACGCCTTTCGACCAGGTTGAACAGCTGGCGCTGGTGTTCGGCGATGTGAGTTCCGGCAAGAACGTGCCGGTGCGCCTGCACCGCGAGAATGTGCTGGAGGATGTGTTCGGCACCCGCACCACCCTCACCAAGGTGTTCGACGTGTTCAAGCGCGAGGGGTGCGGCATTCTCGTCTATCTGCAGGAAGGTGCTGCGGGCGTTCCCGCGGGCCAGCTGGCAACCGAGAAGACCGGCAGCGCCGCCCAGCGCCAGCAGAGCTGGCGGGATGTGGGGCTTGGCGCCCAGATCCTGCGCGACCTCAATGTCAGCTCGATCCGCCTCGTCTCATCCTCCAACCGGCACTATGTCGGCCTGTCTGGTTTCGGCATCGAGATCGCGGAGACGATCAAGCTCGACTGACCTCGGCCCTTGTTATTCCCCTCCTCCGCCGGGCAGGGGAGTTGCCATGACCTTCCGACGGGCACCGACTTGCTCTAAGCTCCGGCCATGACAGCGACCCGCAAACCGCAGACAACGACTGGCGAGCCCGTGCTGATCGGCTGGCGCGAGCGCGTCAGCCTGCCGGCCCTCGGCATCGGCACCTTCACCGCCAAGATCGACACCGGCGCGCGCTCGGCGGCGCTGCACGCCACCAGCATCGAGCAGGATGATCACCACGTTACCTTCATCCTGCCGCTGCCGCGCCGCAAGCACCGCTGCCGGCTGCCGCTGAAGGGCCTCAGGCGCGTCAAGAGTTCGAGCGGGCATATCGAAACCCGCGCCGTCGTCGAAACGGAAGTGAAGATCGGCCGCCACCTCCTGAAGATGGACGTCACCCTCACTGACCGGACCGACATGGGCGTGGCCATGCTGCTCGGCCGCTCCAGCATCGGCCACGGCTTCCTCGTGCACCCGGGGCGGACGAATATTCTCTCACCCCGGAAACGCAAGACATCATGAAGATCGCGCTGCTCACCCGCAATCCGAAGCTCTACTCGCACCAACGCCTGATCGAGACCGCCGAACGGCGCGGCCATGAGATCGTCGCCATCGACTATCTCAAGTGCTACATGAACATCACATCGCGGAAGCCGGAGCTGCGCTATCTCGGCACCAAGCTTGAGGGCTTTGACGCGGTGATCCCGCGCATCGGCGCCTCCCACACATTCTATGGCATGGCGGTGCTGCGCCAGTTCGAGATGATGGGCGTCTATCCGGTCAATGAATCGGTGGCGATTGGCCGCTCGCGCGACAAGCTCCGCTCGTTGCAGCTTCTGGCGCGGGATGGCGTGGGGCTTCCCGTCACCGCCTTCGCCTATGATTCCAAGCGCACCGATGACCTGCTCTCGATCGTCGGCGGCGCGCCGGTG
>JBIIGF010000443.1:0-2796 GCA_044236665.1 Aestuariivirga sp.
AGCAGCGCGCGGCGGACTTCGCGGAGCGCCTCCTCGACGTCGGATTCAGACAGCGCACCCCTTCCGGTGATCTTGTCCAATATGCCCGACAGGCGGTCGCTTAAGGTGTCAAACATGTTCCATGTCCTCTGGCCCAAACGCATTTCGCACCCGGGGGCGCAACGCGCTGCCGGATGTTGGCCGCCTCACCCCCCGGGAATGTCGTGAACCCCATGTGTGAGACCGCCTGAAGACGTTCAAGCCGTCGTGTGATGGGGCGGGAATAGGGGAAAGCGGCAGTGAAGTCAAATCCCATGGGTGTAACCGGGGTGTCTCCCGCCCCAACCGTCACCGATGATCGGGCTATTCAACCGGAGAAAATCGCCTCCAGTTCCTTTCGCATCGCAGTGGGGTCCACATCCATGCCCGTCCAGTATTTCAATCCGATCACGCCCTGGTTGATCAGCATGCCCAGTCCGTCGATCACCGTGCAGCCCTGTGCCCTGGCGTCGCGGAGGAAGCGGGTGTCTGGCGGGTCGACGATGACATCGGCCACCACCATGCCGGGCTTCAGGGATGTCAGGTCGATGTCCAGCGGCTGGTTTCCGTTGCCGAGGCCGATCGAGGTGGCATTCACCACAATGTCCGTGCCGGGCGGAATGGCGTAGCCCTTGGGCCACACCACGAGCGACGCGGGCATCTTCGTCTTTTCATTCAGCAGCGCCACCAGCGGCTCACCCCGCGCCGCAGAGCGGTTGACAACGGTCATCGACCTCGCCCCCGCCAGCGCCAGTTCGACGCCAATGGCCCGCGCGGCACCGCCCGCGCCGAACATGACGACCGCCTTGCCGCGGGGGTCCACCACCTCTTTCAGCGACTTGAGGAAGCCCTTGCCGTCGGTGTTCTCGCCGATCAGCCTGCCATCCCGGTTCACGGCGCAATTGACCGCGCCCATGATGGCAGCGCTCTCGCCCAGCCCGTCCAGATGCGCGATCACGCTCACCTTGTGGGGGATCGACAGGTTGAAGCCCCGCCAGCCCATGGCGCGCGCGCCCCTCACGGCATCCGCCAGCCTGTCCGGCGGCACTTCGCAGTTGATGTAGCGCCAGTTGAGGCCATGGTGGCGGAAGGCAGCCTCGATCATGGCAACCGTCGGGTTGCCGTTGGAGCCCTCCGAAAAGGAACCCACCAGTTCGCTCGTGAAGTCCCGTGCCGCCATCTGCGCCTCTCCTGACTGTGGTGTGGCCACGCTATCACCGATCACCCATCTAGCAATCCCCCCGCCTTTTCCCATATAAGGCCCGCCATGACTGAGGCCTCACCCCTCCATTTCCGCAAGATGAACGGGCTCGGGAACGACTTTGTCGTGTTCGATGCGCGGACCTCTCCCATTGCCATGGACGAGGCGAAGGCCCGCGCCATCGCTGACCGCACGACCGGCATCGGCTGCGACCAGCTGATCGTGCTGGAGCCTTCGGCCAAGGCCGACGTCACCATGCGCATATGGAACAACGAAGGTGGCGAAGTCGAAAGCTGCGGCAACGCCACGCGGTGCATCGCCGATATCCTGTTCGACGAGAAGAAGGCCACCCGCGCCACCATCGACACCAAGGGCGGCTTCCTCGTCGCGGAGAAGGGCGGCGAGCGACTCGTGACCGTTGACATGGGGGCGCCGCGTTTCGGCTGGCAGGATATTCCGTTGTCCGAGAAATTCGCTGACACGCGTTATATCGAACTGTCCGTCGGCCCCATCGAGAAGCCGCTGATCCATTCGCCCTCCGTCGTCAATGTCGGCAACCCGCATTGCATTTTCTGGGTGAAGGATCTGGATGTGGTAGACCTCGCCAAGGTCGGCCCGATGCTGGAACATCATCCGCTGTTCCCGAAGCGCGCCAACATCACGCTGGCCCGCGTCGATTCAAAGGATCATGCCGTCATCACCGTGTGGGAACGCGGCGCGGGGCTGACGAAGGCCTGCGGCACGGCGGCCTGTGCGGTAATGGCCGCGGGCTTCCGCCTGCGGAAGTTCAATCCCAAGGCAACGATCACGCTGCCGGGCGGCGATCTCTTCATGGAAATCCGCGAAAGCGACGGCCATGTCATCATGACCGGCCCTGTCGCCTATGAATTCGATGGCGTGCTTCCGCCGCATCTGGCGGTGTAAGCCATGGCAGGGCCAGAATTCCGCACCTTCGGCTGCCGCCTCAATACCTACGAAACCGAGGTGATGCGCAGCCACGCCGAACAGGCCGGTGCGTCCAACACCATCGTGTTCAACACCTGTGCCGTGACCGCGGAGGCAACCCGCCAGGCACGGCAGGCAATCCGCAAGGCCCGGGCCGAGAACCCGGAGGCCGAGATCATCGTGACGGGATGCGCCGCCCAGACCGACCCTGAGATGTTCGCGAAGATGCCCGAAGTCTCGCGCGTTCTCGGCAACGAGGAAAAACTCAAGGCCGAAAGCTGGCAGCGCGGATCGAACGAACGCGTGTCCGTCTCTGACATCATGTCGGTCAAGACGGTGCGGCCGCAACTGATCGATGGCCTCAAGGAGCGCACCCGCGCCTTCGTGCAGGTACAGAACGGCTGCGACCACCGCTGCACCTTCTGCATCATTCCCTTCGGCCGCGGCAATTCGCGCTCGATCGCCCCGCAGGACGTGGTGGAACAGGTGCGCCGCCTCGCCGCGTCGGGCTATTCAGAAGTGGTGCTGACGGGCGTCGACCTCACCTCATGGGGTGCCGATCTTGAGGGCCAGCCGAAGCTCGGCCATCTCGTCTCGCGCATCTTGGCGCTGGTGCCGGACGTGAAGCGCCT
>JBIIGF010000446.1:0-2791 GCA_044236665.1 Aestuariivirga sp.
GCCATCTGGTCATACATGGCGGGTGAGGTCGCCAGCAGCAGGCGGCCCTGCTGGCGGTAATGGCAGGCGATCTTCTCCCGCGCCACCGTATCGCGCACGGCGAGGAAGGCCTCCATCAGCTCGCCATAGGTGGCCTTCGCCTTGTCCAGCCCCTCCGCGTGCATGATCTCGCCGAAGGAATGCTTGAGGGTGCGGCCCACATAGCCCGCGTTGCGGGTGGAAGCACCATGGCCCGGCTCCTTCGCCTCGAACACCGTCACCTGGCGGCCGCCGCGCGCCAGATGGATCGCGGCATTGAGGCCGGTGATGCCGGAGCCAACGATTGCCACATCGGTGCGGCGCGGCGGAACGCCGGGCGTTGCCTTTTCCACATGCGGCGCCGCACGCCACCAATAGGGGTCGAAGGAGGCGTTGGGGCTCAACGCATTGCTGCCGAATGCCATGGGGTCAGGCCGCCTTTCCGGCACGCCGCTCGTCGAGCTTGTCCTTGAGCTGCATGTACCAATAGCCCGCCTGAACCCCGGCGCGGCCAAATGGGCCACCGGCCCAGTCCGGCCCGAAGGCGCTGAAGCGGCGGTACTCGTCATCCTTGGCGGCAATGGCCCGGGCCAGCAGGATGCCGCCCATGGCGGTGGTGTTCATGCCATGGCCGCCGAAGGCCGTGGCCCACCAGTGCCCCTGCCCATCCGTGCCGATGATCGGCATGAAGTGGCGGGCATAGCCCATGAGGCCCGCCCAGGCGTAATCGATCCGCGGATTGCCGAGCCCCGGAAACACGGACAGCATGTCGGCCTTCATGCGCTCGCCGAGGCGCGAAGGCTCCGACACGCGGGTGGTGATCGCCCCGCCCCACAGGAGGCGCCCCTCATCCACCAGGCGGTAATAGTTGCCCGCCCGGCGCGAATCCGAAATGGCGCTCCGTGTACGGATCAAATCCTGCTTCAAAGGTTCCGTCACAGCGACATAGGTGGCGACAGGCAGAATAGCCCGGCCCGTCTGCGGATGAATGGTGCGGTCCAGCGAGGACACGCAATAGACGACATGCCGCGCGCGCACTTCGCCCACTGCCGTGCGCACCACATTGGCCCCGCCTTCGCGGCGCACCGACAGCACCGGCGACTGCTCGAGAAGCCTCGCGCCTGCGGCCTGCGCCTTGGCGGCGATCATCAGCGCATAGCGCAACGGGTGCATGTGGAAGGCCGTCGGATCATAGGAGGACTGGAAATAGCGCGCCGAATTCACCCGGGCGCGGGTTTCGGCCACGTCGAGGAACTGCATCTCCTGGCCATAGACCTGCTGCATGGCGGTAACCGACTGGCGCTTCTCCGCTGCATTTGAATAGCGGATGCAGGATTGCCAACCCTCGCCCATAGCGATCGACGGATTGGTGTCCGCGATCTCGCGGCGCACAAATTCCGTCCCGAAGCGGGAGAGTTGGAACAGCGCCCTGGCGCCGTCCAGGCCCACCCGGGCGGCGATCTCATCCATGCCGAGCGCAAACCCGTTGGACACGAAGCCGCCATTCCGTCCGGATGCGCCCCAGGCCATCCGCCGGGCCTCCAGCAGCACCACGGAAACGCCGCGGCGGGCGAGTTCCAGCGCCGTGGTGAGCCCGGCGAGCCCGCCGCCGATCACGCAGACCTCCGCCTCGGTCCGGCCGGTCAGGGGACCGGACAGCGCACCCCGCGTGGCGGTGTCTTCATACCAGGTTCGTTCGGAAGAATGCCCGTCGATCATGTTCCAATCCTGAATCGCGCCAGTTGCTCCCGCCCCATGCCTTCCGCTATGGAGCAATCATGCGCTTCACATCAGGCAAAGATTTCGCGAACCAGCCGCAGAAGGCTATCACCATATTCGGCATGTCGGGGGTCGGCAAGACGACGCTCTCCAACCTGCTGCAGGATTCGGGCTGGTATCACTACTCGGTCGATTACCGCATCGGCACCCGCTACATGGGCGAGCATATCGTCGATAACTTCAAGCGGGAGGCGATGCGCGTTCCATTCCTGCGTGATCTCCTGCTGTCGGATTCGATCCATATCCAGTCGAACATCACATTCGATCACCTGAAGCCGCTGTCGACCTATCTCGGCAAGCCGGGCAATCCGGACAAGGGCGGCATTTCATTTGCCGAATACAAGCGCCGCCAGAAGCAGCACCGCAAGGCCGAAATCGCTGCCCTGCTCGACGTGCCGGGCTTCATCGGCAAGGCGCGCGAGATTTACCAATACAGCAACTTCGTCTGCGACTCGGGCGGATCGCTGTGTGAGGTGGTGGACCCCGTAAACCCGCTCGACCCGGTTCTCACCTGCCTCGCGGAGACGACACTGCTGCTCTATATCGAGGGCACGCCCGAACATACCAGAATGCTGGTGGAGCGTTTCCGCAAGGCGCCCAAGCCCATGTATTACCAGCCGCAGTTCCTTGACCGGAAATGGGCCGAGTACAAGGCGCTGAACGGCATCACACAGGATGACGATGTGGACCCCGACGGCTTCGCCGTATGGGGCTTCGAGCAGTTGCTGCACCACCGCATCCCGCTCTACAAGGCGATTGCGGATAACTTCGGCTACACGGTCCGAATGCGGGACGTTCCCTCCGTCCAGTCCGAGGAGGACTTCACCGCACTCGTCGCCAACACCATCGATCAGGCCAGTTAAGCAAGATGCCCATCCGCATTCCGAACGATCTGCCCGCCCGCCATACGCTCGACTCCGAGGGCGTCATGGTGATGACGGAAGCCTCCGCCGCCCGCCAGGACATCCGGCCGCTGCACATCGGCCTTCTCAAT
>JBIIGF010000022.1:0-10372 GCA_044236665.1 Aestuariivirga sp.
GCCTTCCTTCTCGACGAAGGCCTCAGTGCCGACTTCGAAGCTGGCCGGATCTGTACCCTTCGGCGCCACCACGGGGATGACGGGCAGACCATACTTGCGGGCAAAGTCGAGGTCGCGCTGGTCATGCGCGGGGCAGCCGAAGATGGCGCCTTCACCATAGCCCATGAGCACGAAATTGGCGGCATAGACGGGAAGCCTGACGCCCGGCCGGAACGGATGGCGGGCGTAGAGGCCCAGCGCATAGCCCTTCTTCTCGGCGCGTTCGATGGTTTCCTCCGACGTGCCGAGCGCGGCCACTTCGCGGCGGAAGGCGGCCAGGCCTTCATTCGTCCCGGAGAGACGCCTGGCCAGGTCATGATCAGCCGAGATGGCGCAGAAGCTGGCACCGAAGATCGTATCATGGCGGGTGGTGTAAACAGTCAGGCGCTCATCCAGCAGCTTGCCGCCTTCATCCTCGAGGGCGAAGGAGAAGCGCATGCCCTCCGAACGGCCGATCCAGTTCTTCTGCATCAGGCGCACTTTTTCCGGCCAGCGCGTGAGGCCATCGAGGGCGCTGAGCAATTCGTCCGAATAGGCGGTGATCTTGAGGAACCACTGGGCAAGCTCTCGCTTTTCAACCAGCGCGCCGGAGCGCCAGCCGCGGCCGTCGATCACCTGCTCATTGGCGAGCACCGTGTGGTCGACCGGGTCCCAGTTCACCATCGAGACCTTGCGCTCGACGAGGCCTGCCTTCATGAAGTCGATGAACATCGCCTGTTCATGGCGGTAGTAGGAGGGGTCGCAGGTGGCGATCTCGCGGCTCCAGTCCAGCGCCAGGCCCATCGACTGGAGCTGGCGCTTCATGGTGGCGATGTTGTCATAGGTCCAGGAGGCCGGGTGGATGCCACGGTCAATGGCGGCGTTCTCGGCCGGCATGCCGAAGGCGTCCCAGCCCATCGGGTGGAGCACATTGTAGCCGAGCGCCCGGCGGAAGCGGGCGATCACGTCGCCCATCGTATAATTCCGCACATGGCCCATGTGGATGCGGCCCGACGGATAGGGGAACATCTCAAGCACGTAGTATTTGGGCCGCGAAGTATCTTCCTTCGCCTCGAAGCTCTTGTTCTCGGTCCAGTGCTTCTGCCAGCGCGGTTCGGCTTCGCGCGGGTTGTAACGTTCGGTGCTCAAGATGGTGATCCTGTCGAAACGGATGGGCGTTCTCGCCTGTGCTGGTACCAGTCCTTGAAAAAGCCTGCAAGCTTGGCCTAAAGCTGCGCCATTACAGGAGTTTCGGGGATGGTCCACGCAGGTCTGAAAAACGTGCTGAACGGGGTGGTGCAGGCAGCCCAGGCGGCGGGCCGCGACCCTGCCGGCGTGACCCTGATCGCCGTCAGCAAGACCTTCGACGCGCCCGACATCGTGCCCGTCATCGAGGCGGGGCAGCGGGTATTCGGCGAAAACCGCGTGCAGGAGGCCAAGGGCAAGTGGCCAGCCCTGAAGCTGCGCTGGCCGGATGTGGAACTGCACCTGATCGGCCCCCTCCAATCCAACAAGGCGGCGGAAGCCGTTCAACTGTTCGACGCCATCCACACGGTAGACCGCCCGAAGATCGCCGAGGCGCTTGCCAGGGAGATGCGCAAGCAGGGAAAGGTACTGAAGCTGTTCGTGCAGGTGAACACCGGCCGCGAGCCGCAGAAGGCGGGAATCAATCCCGAAGATGCGGACGCTTTCCTGAAGGCCTGCCGCGAGGAGTACGGCCTCGCGATCACAGGCTTGATGTGCATTCCCCCGGTTGAGGAACACCCTGCGCCGCATTTCCGGTTGCTGGCGGAAATTGCCGGACGCAATGGCCTTGCCGCCCTCAGCATGGGCATGAGCGGCGATTACGCCGCGGCGATTGCCTGCGGCGCCACCCATGTTCGGGTCGGTTCCGCCATCTTCGGAACGCGCGGCTAGATCACCAGCCGGGTCTTGCGGCCCACATGCGCGAGGATCGTCCGCATGTCGCGCAGCGACACGGCGATGCAGCCGGCGGTTGGCCCGCCATCCGGCTGTCGGAGATGAAAGAACACCGCACTGCCATGCCCCTGAATGCGCGGGCGCTCATTGTGCGAAAGCTCGACCACCACATCGTAGAGGTGATCGGCGCGCTGCATGGTTTCGTGCGACGCCGCATAGGGAATGCGGACCAGGCGGTTGTAATTCCTGTCACCCACGGTTTCGCACCAGCCGTCGTGGGCGCGCATGACGAGCGGCGTGAGGCCGGTGCGCGGCGGCGTGATGCGGTCAGCCCGGTAAAACAGACGCCGCACCTGCCAGGAACCCTTGGGACTGGCCCCGTCACCTTCGCGCTTGATGTGGCGGGCACCCGATCGGCCAAGCGAGCAGGGGAAGCTGAGTTCCCCCATCGTGAGGATGCCGCGCGTGGCGCGCGGGCTGATGGCAAGGACACGGAGGGTTCTGACGGATCGGGTCACGGAAACGTGCTTTGGACTTGAAAAACAATGCCGTCATCCTAACATTGATAGGCCCGGGAACAAGTGATTTCAAAGGCTTCCCGAAAGCCTGGGCGCGAAGAAGCAAGGTTTGTTGATGAGCACCACAAAGAAGATCATCATCATCGATGACGATGACCTGCTGCGGGAAACCCTGATTGAGCAATTCGCGCTGCACCAGGAATTCGAGGTGAGCGAGGCCGCTATCGCGGCGGACGGGATCAAGGCGCTGAAGGCCGGACATGCCGACCTGGTGATCCTCGACGTGAACCTGCCGGACATGGACGGGCGAGAGGCCTGCAAGATCATCCGCCGCAATGGCTTCCGGGGGCCTGTCATCATGCTTACCGCCCAGAGTTCGGAAGCCGATACGATCCTCGGGCTCGATGCAGGGGCCAACGACTATGTGACGAAGCCCTTCCGCTTTGCCGTTTTGCTGGCGCGTATACGGGCGCACCTGCGGCAGAGCGAACACAGCGAGGACGCCGTATTCAAGCTGGGGCCTTACACCTTCAAGCCGTCCGCCAAGCTCCTGCTCGGCTCAGACAGCCGCAAGATCCGCCTGACGGAGAAGGAAACCGCCATCATCAAGTTCCTTCTGCGGGCCGGTGAACAGATCGTCAGCCGGGACGTGCTGCTGCAGGACGTCTGGGGTTACAACGCGTCGGTGACCACCCATACGCTGGAAACCCATGTCTACCGGCTGCGCCAGAAGATCGAGCGGGACCCCTCGCACGCCGAAATCCTGGTGACTGAAGGGGGCGGCTACAAGCTGATCCCCTGAGCTTGGCGTTGCCGCGCGTCTCATGTAAGTAACGCCAGTGAGTTGGGGGCACGGGTGGGCTGAATGAGCGTGAGGGCTGATGTCGACACATTCCGGGACATTCCGATCTTTTCGGAATGCGACCCCGTGCACCTGCAGCTTCTGGCATTTTCCGCCGTGCGCGAAACCTTCGAGCCTGGCGAAAACCTGATTCGTCAGGGCGGGCAGGACGCAGCTGCCTATCTGATCCTGAGCGGCACCGTGGAGATTTCGACCCGTGAGGCAGGCCCAGTCGGTGCCGCCGGCCCGGGGGCGCTTCTGGGCGAGGTCGCGATGATCGGCGGCAGCGCCTATTCCAGCACCGGCACGGCGGAAGACGCCGTGTCAGCCGTCCGGATTGACCGGGACCTCTTCATGCGGGTGGCGGCGGAATTCCCGGAGTTCGGCGCCGCCGTGTTCCGTGCCCTGGCCCGCAAGCTCGAAGGCTCGGTGGACGAGCTTGCCACCACCCGCGCGGGCTTCGAGAAAGCCCGCTCCTTCGGCAGCCTATAGGCTGAAGCTCGCCATCACCGGCACATGGTCGGAGGGCTGCGGCCAGCTGCGCGCCTCACGCAGCACCTCGACCTTCCTGCAACCGGGCGCGAGGCCGGGTGTTGACCAGATATGGTCAAGCCGGCGGCCACGGTCGCTCGCCTCCCAGTCCTTGGCGCGGTAGCTCCACCACGTATAGAGCTTCCTGTCGGCGGGAACGTGGTGACGCATGACGTCCACCCAGTTGCCTTTCTTCTGGATACGGAGCAGGCCTTCGGTTTCAACCGGGGTGTGGCTCACGACCTTGAGAAGGTCCTTGTGGGACCAGACATCATGCTCCAAGGGCGCGATGTTGAGATCGCCGACCAGAATGCCTTCATGCCCCTTCGGCAGGCAATCCTTGCCGAACCAAGACTCCAGTTCGTCGATGAACTGGAGCTTGTGAGCGAACTTCTCGTTGATCTTCGGGTCCGGCTCGTCGCCACCGGCGGGAACATAGAGATTGTGGATGGTGACGGGCTTACCCGCCTCGACCGTCACCGAGATGTGGCGGCAGTCGTCCTTGCCGCAGAACGGCTTGGTGGACTGCGCCAGGAAAGGGCGGCGCGACACGATGGCGACGCCGTGGTAGCCCTTCTGGCCGAATTCGGCGATGTGCTCGTAGCCCATGTCGCGGATGGGGCCGGAGGGGAACTGCCCCTGCGGACATTTCGTTTCCTGCAGGCACAGTACATCGGGCTTCCACAGATCGAGAAGCTTGGTGACGAGGTCGATCCTGAGGCGGACCGAATTGATATTCCAGGTGGCGACAGAGAGGCTCATGGGGCTAGCCAATAGCCCCGGCGGCGCGGGCAAGGCAAGTGCCCAAGCCGCCTCGACGCAAGCCCCGTCACGGGCCGTTCTTGTTCTTGCGATCGATCTTGACGACGAACAGCTTGGGGTCCGTCTTGATGCCGGCCTGCACGTTCTCGAGCGTCACCGTGGTGCGGCGGCCCTTGCCATCCACCACCACCCATTGCTGCAGGGCATTGCGCGTCTGATCATAAACGAGCGTGAGCTGGCCGCTGCCCAGCGTGTTCTTCTTGTCCTCGATGGTAACGGAGAGAATGCCGTCCTGCTGCTGGAAATCGAGGATGTGGGTATCCCGCGCGATATCGACCTGTTCGGCCAGCACGAGGCGGAGCGGAGTCTGCGACAGGGGGAACTGGTCGCCCTTTTCCTTCTTGACGTTCTTGACGGTGAGCCACTTGCCATCCGCCACGATGAGGAACGGGTTGGGCGGAGCATATTCAAAGCGCATCTTGCCGGGCTTCGAGATATAGAATACCCCACGCGACATATTGCCCTTGGGGCTGACCTGGGTGAACTCACCCTGCAACGTCTTGAAACTGTTCAGATACTCCGAAATCCCGTCAACCGCCTGTTTCTGCTCAGGGGTGAGCGCCATCGGGGTGGCGGCGGCTACGGGAAGGCCCGCGAGGGCCAGAAGGCCCAGTCCGAGGAGGGCACGACGGGAGAATTGCAAAAATCCTGACATTCTGATCTTTCCGGATTCGGAGCTGAAAGCGCCTGCGGGACTTCTATGGCAAGCCAGCCTTATCCGCAAGAACGGGCCGATTTTGAGGCAAGACTAACCGGAAGGCCCGGTTTTCACACGCGGGCGCTGTCCCCCGGCACCAGGATTTCACGTTTGCCGGTGGCGTTGGCGGGCGAGATCAGCCCCTCCTTCTCCATCCGCTCGATGAGGCTGGCGGCCTTGTTGTAACCGATCTGCAGGCGGCGCTGAACATAGGAGGTGGAGACCTTCTTGTCGCGCAGCACCACTGCCACAGCCTGGTCATAGAGATCATCGCCAGTTCCGCCACCGTCGCCGCCCATTCCCGGCTCACCGAAAGCGCCGTCCTCCGGCTCCTCGGTGACAGCCTCGACATATTGCGGGGCGCCCTGGTCCTTCAGATGGGCCACGATCTTCTCGACCTCGTCGTCGGACACGAAGGGGGCGTGGAGGCGCGAGATGCGCCCGCCGCCCGCCATGTAGAGCATGTCACCCTGGCCGAGGAGCTGTTCGGCACCCTGCTCGCCCAGAATGGTGCGGCTGTCGATCTTGGAGGTGACCTGGAAGGAAATGCGGGTGGGGAAGTTGGCCTTGATGGTGCCGGTGATGACATCGACCGACGGGCGCTGGGTTGCCATCACCACATGGATGCCGGCGGCACGCGCCATCTGGGCTAGCCGCTGCACGGCCCCTTCGATGTCCTTGCCAGCGACCATCATCAGGTCGGCCATCTCGTCGATGATGACGACGATGTAGGGCATGGGGGTGAGGTCCACCGCCTCCTTTTCGAACACCGGCTCGCCGGTATCGGGATCGAAGCCGGTCTGAACGGTGCGCGAGATCTCCTCGCCCTTGGCAGCCGCCTGCTTCATGCGGGCATTGTAGCCATCGATATTGCGAACGCCGACCTTCGACATCTTGCGGTAGCGCTCTTCCATTTCGCGCACCGCCCATTTGAGCGCCACGACAGCCTTGCGCGGATCAGTGACGACTGGTGCGAGGAGATGCGGAATTCCTTCGTATACGGACAATTCCAGCATCTTCGGATCAATCATGATGAGCTTGCAGCGCTCCGGCGGCAGCCGGTAGAGCAGCGAGAGGATCATGGTGTTGATGCCGACCGACTTGCCAGAGCCCGTGGTGCCGGCGATGAGCAGATGCGGCATGCGGGCGAGATCGGCGAAGACCGGTTCACCACCGATGTTCTTGCCAAGTGCTATGGCAAGGTTGAGCGTTGACTTCTCGAAGGCCTCCGACCCCAGCATCTCGCGCAGGAAGACGGTTTCGCGCCGCGCATTGGGCAGCTCGATGCCGATGGCGTTGCGGCCCTGCACGACCGCAACACGCGCCGAAATGGCGCTCATCGAGCGGGCGATGTCATCGGCGAGGCTGATGACACGCGACGACTTGATGCCAGGCGCCGGTTCGAGTTCATAGAGCGTCACCACCGGGCCGGGGCGCACCTTGAGGATCTGGCCCTTGACGCCGAAATCATCGAGCACGCCTTCCAGCATGCGGGCATTCTGCTCCAGAGCTTCATCGGAGAGTTCAGCAGGCTTGCCCACCCGCTTGGGCTCCGCCAGCAGGGTGAGCGGCGGCAACTCATATTCGTCGCCGGATGAGAAGGCGAAGCCGGGCTGCAGGTCCTTTTTCAGCTTCTTGCCCTGCTTCAAAGGCTTGTGGGTGCGTGTCACCTTGGGCGGCGGGGCAGCATGTTCGCCGTCTTCATCCTCGTCCTCGAACGGGGCGGTAGGCTCATAGCCTTCCTCGTCCAGTTCCTCCGGCTCTTCGTAGGCCTCGTCGACCTCCGGTTCCTCGGCGGCGCTTTCGGCCGGCCGCCGCGCCAGGGGGGCGAGCACCGGCTCGATCCGCGGGCCGGCAGGCGCACGGCCCCGGCGCGCCGGCCCTTCGTGCTGCGGCGCCAGGCGGCGGATGATGTCATCCTCGCCCGGTTCCGCCTGGAATTCGGCCTCGGCGCGGCGCAGTTCACGCCAGCTGTGCCACAGTGCACCCACATGGAGCGCACCGCGCCGGATGCCGCCAAACACGCTCCGGGCAGGATTGCGGCGGCGCGGCGGCGGATCATAAGCAGGCGTCATGTGCGGAGCGGCACTGCCGGCACCGGGGGATGCGGCCTGCAGGCCGAGCGCCTTGAAACCGAAATAGAGCGCTGCTGCGAGCATGAGGACGCCGGAGACCAGCGTGGCAAGGCCCCCGGTCAGTCCGAAGCTCAGCAGCATGAGCACGAGGTTATGCAGCACGTCGCCCGAATTGCCGCCAAGCCCTGACACCAGCGACCAGACGGATGGCACTGGCAGGGCAGCAAGTGCGGCGCTCGCACTCAGGGCACAGAGCAGCCAGAAGAGAAGGGAGCGGACCGGCCGGCGCAGCGGCTCATGCGAAAGGAAGCCCGCAGCCCAGCGGATGGGAATGGCAAGGAAGGGCAGAACGCCGAGGCCAAAGAACTGCATCAGCTCATCGGCAATCACCGCGCCGGGATAGCCGAGCCAGTTGCTGGCGGCCCGGTCGAGCGCGTGGTTGAGTGACGGATCATCGACTGACCAGGAGGCCAGCGACAGCGACACCGCGATCAGCGCCAGGAACAGCACAAGTCCGGTGCACTCAAACAAGCGGCGCTTGAAAAACAGCCTGACGGCGGCCGGGACCGCACTGTCATCGGTATCGAAGGACGGTTGATACGCCATCACATGCCTCCGCCGGGGAAAGGCTCCTCCGGCCATAACAAATCGTTAAGGCCATTCTGGCGGGGCGTGGTTAAGGCCGGGTTTAAGCCCTTGAAAATGACGAACCGGCGGGGTGATGCCCCGCCGGCTTGCCGGGTGAGGCGACGATGCCTCAGTTGTAGGCGCGTTCGCCATGGTCGACGAGATCAAGGCCCTCGCGTTCCTGCTGTTCATCGACGCGCAGGCCCACGGTAACCTTGCAGATCATCAGCGCCACATAGCTCACCACCACTGTCCAGATGATGGCGATGACGACCGCCATGGCCTGGGCGTAGAACTGGGCGCCGAATGAATAGGGCGCGACCGCGACGCTGGTGTCGCCAGCGAGATAGTCGGTGATGCCGAGTCCGCCCAGTGCCGGGTTCACGAAGATGCCGGTGAGCAGCGCGCCGATGATGCCACCGACGCCATGCACGCCGAACACATCAAGCGAGTCATCATAGCCGAGCCGGCTCTTGAGCGTAATGACCGCCCACAGGCAGAGGAAGCCCGCCACGAGGCCGATGAGGATTGCGCCACCAGGGCCGACGAAGCCGCAGGCCGGGGTGATGGCGACGAGGCCCGAGACGAGGCCAGAGGCAGCGCCCAGCAGGCTTGGGTGGCCGCGGAAGATCCATTCGCCGGCCGTCCAGGCCAGTGCCGCGGCACCTGCTGCAACAGTGGTGTTGAGGATGATCAAGGCGGTCAGGCCGTTGGCTTCGAGGCTCGATCCGGCATTGAAGCCATACCAGCCGAACAGCAGGAAGCCCGCGCCGGTGAGCGCAAAGGTCAGGTTGTGCGGCGTGATCGGATCGCGGCCGTAGCCGACACGCTTGCCGAGCACGATGGCGCAGACAAGGCCCGCGACACCGGCGTTGATGTGAACGACCGTTCCGCCCGCAAAGTCGATGGCGCCCAGATTGAACAGGTAGCCGTTGTTGGCACTCACCAGCGCGCCATATTCGGCAAGCACGGCGGACTTGGCGTCAGGCGTCGTTGCGGCGACCAGCGCGTCGATCAGCTGCCGGGCCTTTTCCTCACCCACGATCGAGGCGACGAGTTCCAGATTGTCGGGCGAGAGCGTGTAGGCATCGGGGCCAGCCCAGAACCAGACCATATGTGCCATGGGGAGATAGGCGAAGGTGAACCAGAGCACCATGAACAGCAAGACCGCCGAGAACTTCATCCGTTCCGCGAAGGCGCCGACGATGAGTGCTGGCGTGATGCAGGCGAAGGTCATCTGGAAGATGACGAAGGCCAGTTCCGGGATATTGGTTTGCTTCGAGAAGGTGCCGGTGAGGGACTCAGGCGTGACACCGGCGAGGAACATCTTGGAGAAGCCGCCGATGAACGGGTTCAGCGCTCCGCTTGAGTTGCCGGTGAAGGCCAGAGAATAGCCATAGACCACCCAGAGTATCGACATCAGCGAGAAGATGACCACGACCTGCATGAGGATCGAGAGCACATTCTTGGCGCGCACCAGACCGCCATAGAACAGCGCGAGGCCCGGAATGGTCATCAGGACCACGAAGGCCGTGGCGACCAGCATCCAGGTGGTGTCACCCTTGTTGACGGTGCCAGCGGCGTTTGCCGCCGTGGCAAGGAGGGCCAGTGCCCCCGGAAGCAGAAGCGCCGTCCGGCGCAGTGAGTGGAGAATTCCCATCGCTATGACTTTCCCTGTGAGTGCTGATTAGAGCGCGCCTGCGCCGGTTTCGCCGGTGCGGATGCGCACCGCCTGCTCGAGCGGCAGGACGAAGATTTTCCCATCGCCGATCTGGCCGGTCTGGCCGGCATGCTGGATGGTCTCGATCACCTTGTCGGCCAGGTGTTCATCCACCGCGAGTTCGAGCTTCACCTTGGGAACGAAGCTCACGGTGTATTCGGCGCCCCGGTAGAACTCCGTATGGCCGCGCTGGCGGCCATGGCCCTTCACTTCGGTGACGGTGATGCCCTGAATGCCCAAGGCACCGAGCGCTTCGCGCACCTCCTCGAGCTTGAATGGCTTGATGACTGCAATCACGAATTTCATGCTCAAAACCCCCTGTGGTTCGGAACAGAGCAAAACAAGAAGCGTGCCAAGTGCGGGGATTTCTTAAATACCTGAAATAGCGATGTTATTTGAGAGCACTCCGAAAAGCCGCCAGGTTTGGATGGATTGAAATTATGCAGATGTGATATACTGCTTAATTATTAGCCATCACGATCCGCGACGCAGGGCCACCTGTTCTTCCGGGCCAGAAAGGCCGTATGGAGAGACATGACCCAGGATCCCACATCCCGACCCCACGACATCATCGTCATCGGCGCTGCACTGAACGGGCTTGCC
>JBIIGF010000447.1:0-2770 GCA_044236665.1 Aestuariivirga sp.
CTTTGTCGCCAGCTTCCTGGGCCAGTCGAACCTGCTCGAGGGCAGTATTGCGGGGATCGGAGATGGCGTGGCCAGCGTCCAGCTCTCGAACGGCGTCACGCTTGCCGCCATCGCGCCCGCCGCGGCGCGGCCGGGAGACGCGATCACGGCCGTGGTGCGCGCCCAGAAGGTGCAGCTTGGGTCCGCTAGCAGTTCCTCGGGACTGAAGGGCAAGGTCGCCTCCACCTCCTATCTGGGTGGCTCGGCCGCTTACCTCGTCGACATGGCGGGCGAGAGGCTGCAGTCCATCGCCACCATCGAGGACCGGGTGTGGCGCGAAAACGAGGATGTTTCAATCACCATTGCGCCGTCTGATGTGCTGCTCCTTGGCGCCGATGGCCGCCGCCTGATCTGAGGGCCGCTCCGGGCCGTAGACTGAGGCGCGTGGCTGTTCTCCCGGACAGGGACGTTCAGCGGAAACAAGAGGGCCATGCTTCTCGAGCTCAGGAACGTCAGCAAGTCATATCCGACGGGCGAGGGGACCTTGCCGGTCCTGCGTGGCCTGAGCCTCGCGCTCGAAGCCGGCGAAAGCCTGGCGCTTACCGGTGAATCGGGAAGCGGCAAGAGCACGTTGCTGCATCTCGCGGGTGGGCTGGACCAGCCGGATGCCGGCGAGGTTCTGGTTGAGGAGCGCGACATCGCGAGGCTGGGTGACAGGGACCTTGCCGCATACCGCTGTTCAAGCGTGGGGCTGGTGTTCCAGCAGTTCAATCTCATTCCCTCTATTGATGTTGCGGCGAACCTGGCGTTTCAGGCGCGGCTTGCGGGGCGCTATGACCCCTCGTGGAATGCCACGCTTGCCGAACGGCTTGGCCTCGGCAAATTCCTGACCCGCTTCCCGGAGCAGTTGTCCGGCGGCCAGCAGCAGCGCGTGGCCATTGGCCGGGCGCTTGCGGTCAAGCCCAGGCTCATCCTTGCCGATGAGCCGACGGGCAATCTCGACGAGGCTACGGGCGATTCCGTCCTTGATCTGATGCTGTCGCTGCAGAGGGAAACCGGGTCGGCCCTTTTGATGGTCACGCACTCGATGCGCCTGGCGGAACGCTTGCAGCGGCGGTTGCATCTTTCGGGCGGCAGGCTGTCCTGATGGCATGGCAGGCGTTCAAGGTTCTGCTCTCGCACTGGCGGCGAAGGCCGGTGCAGCTTGCCATGCTGCTCCTCGGCCTGGCGCTGGCGACGGCACTGTGGTCGGCCGTGCAGGCCATCAACGGCGAGGCTCGCGCCAGCTATGCGCGCGCCGCCGCCGTGCTGGGGCAGGACCGGCTGGAGGCGCTGGTACAGCCCGATGGCGGACGTATTCCCCAGTCTCAGTTCATCGCGCTGAGCCGGGCTGGCTGGCGCGTCTCTCCGGTGCTTGATGGTGAAAGGCGCTTCGGGCCGGAGCGCCTGCGCATCATCGGAATAGATCCGCTCACCCTGCCGCCTGCAGCCTCCCAGTTCGATGTGATGCGGGCTGACATCGGCCTTCTGGCCTTCATCACGCCACCCGGCATCCTGGTGGTGTCGCGCGAAACGGCGGAGCGGCTGAAGGGTGTTGAAACACCGCCCCTCCGCATCGTCGATGCGTTGCCCCCTGGAACGGCGTTGACCGACATCGGCATCGCGCAGTCGCTGCTCGATGCACCGGGCGAGGTTTCGCGCCTCGTGCTCTGGCCGGAGCAGCTTGCAGGCCTGCCACCGCCTGAAACGGTGGCGCCCGGCCTCATCCGCCGCGCACCCGCGACCGACGGTGATCTCGCGCGCCTGACCGACAGCTTTCACCTGAACCTGACGGCCTTCGGCCTGCTGGCCTTCGCTGTTGGGCTGTTCATCGTTCATTCGGCCATTGGCCTTGCCTTCGAGCAGCGCCGTCCGGTGTTCCGCACGCTGCGCTCGCTCGGCGTTCCCTTGCGCATGCTGGTGCTTCTGCTGGGTGCTGAACTGCTGGGCTTCTCCATCCTCGCTGGCCTTGTGGGGGTGGCGTTGGGCTATGGCGTGGCCTGGGCGCTCCTGCCGGATGTGGCGGCAAGCCTTCGGGGCCTCTATGGCGCGGACGTGGCGGGCACGCTCACCATCCGGCCCTCGGTCTGGGGGCTGGGTCTTGCCATCGCGGTGGTGGGCACGATGGTTTCGGCGGGAACAAGGCTCTGGCGCATTGCCACCATGCCCCTGCTGGCGCCGGCGCGGCCACGCGCCTGGGGCCTTGCATCCGAACGTGCCCTCAGGCTGCAGGCTTTGGCCGGCGCGGCACTGCTGGGGCTTTCAGTTTTGCTCGTGAAGGCCGGAGCTGGCCTTGTTGCGGGCTTTGCAACACTCGGCGCCATGTTGCTCGGCGCGGCCTTGCTGTTGCCGCTGGTTCTTTCACTGTGCCTCAAGACCGGCGGACGCGGTGCGAAGGGCGTCGTGGCGCAGTGGTTCTGGGCTGATACGCGGCAGCAGTTGCCCGGCCTGTCGTTGGCGCTGATGGCGCTGCTCTTGGCGCTTGCCGCGAATGCCGGGGTCGGCACCATGGTGCAGAGCTTCCGGCTGACCTTCACGGGCTGGCTGGACCAGAGGCTTGCGGCGGAACTCTATGTGACGGCGCGAACGCCCGAGGAATCACGCAAGCTTCAGGGCTGGCTCGAAGCCCGCAGTGATGCGGTGCTTCCGATCTGGCATGTCGATGCGGAACTCCGCGGTGAGCCGGTGCAGATCTATGGTGTAGCCGATCACGCCACATACCGGGATCACTGGCCGCTTCTCGCCGCCGCAC
>JBIIGF010000448.1:0-2768 GCA_044236665.1 Aestuariivirga sp.
GGTGCTACTGTTGCAAGCCCATCCAACTCACGGTAGATGCAGGTCAGCCGTGGGGAGGCTGGAAGATGATCACGAAGGAAAAGGCGCTCGAGGTTGCAAGGTCCGCGGGCTGGCTGTCGGAACAGAGCCCCGCCCTCCAGGATGATCTTCTCGCGCGCTGCATCTTGCGGACCTACAGCGAGAAGGAAACCATCTGCAACGTCGGGGATCCGCACCACGGCCTTTATGCGCTGGTGAATGGGGTGCTGCGCGTCGAGCTTTCAACCATGGGCGAGGACTACCGCATCGCCTCCGTCAAGCAGCCGGTCTTCTGGTTCGGCGAGGCCGCGTCGCTGGCCCGGAGTTCATTCTATGTCACCATCACGGCGGCCACGCCGGCCTCGCTGCTGTTCCTGCCGCACCATGATTTCGAGCGGCTGATCGAGAACGCCGCCTATTGCCGCGCGCTATCGGTCCTGCTGATCGGGCATATCGAAGAGGCCCTGCAGGTGATCGCGCAGATGCTCGAGGGCGATGTCGAAAACCGCATTGCCTCGCGCATTGCCTTGTTGGCAGAGCGGTCCGGCCCGCAGCAGCCGCATGTCATTCCCGTCACCCAGTCCGACCTTGCCGAGATGTGCGGACTGAGCCGGCCCACCGTGCAACAGGTGTTGAGCAGCCTCGAACGCCGCGGCCTCATCCGCGCCGGTTACCGGCGGATCGAAGTCATCGATCTGGACGGTCTGGTGAACCGCAGCAAGCCAGCCACGAAAGCCCACCCTCCGGCAGGCGGGCCAGCCACGGCGAAAACCCAGGGGTAAGGTCAGGCGGCTGCCGCTGGCCGGTGAAGCTCCTGCGGCCAGGTGAGCGTGAACCGGGTCAGGCCTTCTGCCGTGCGCTCGAGCGACCATGCCCCATCGATCTGGCGCGCCAGCGCCGTCATGATGCGCGAGCCGAGGCCACCCTTGATGTCGGGCGGCGGGCCCGTTCCGGTGTCATCGACCTGCAGCGCATTGTATCCTGCCACCTGCCGCAGCGACACGGTGATCGCGCCCTGCCCGCTCCGCAACCCATGCTGGATCGCATTGGTGATCGCCTCTGTCGCCATCAGCGCCACTGGCACGGCCTGGTCGAGCCCAACCATCACGGGTTCGAGGTCGCTCACGATCTCGGCGCGCTCCGCTCCCAGCATCGAGGCCTGGATCTGCGCGAGGAGGGCCTTCAGGAACGGGTCCAGCTGCACGACTGAGGGAGATTCGGCGGAATAGATCTGCTCATGCACCATGGCGATGGCCCTGACCCGCGCCGCCGTCTGTTCCATGACCGGCCGAAACTCGTCTGGCAGTCTGTCGGTCTGCATCCGG
Organism: Aestuariivirga sp.; assembly: GCA_044236665.1. Lineage (GTDB taxonomy): Bacteria > Pseudomonadota > Alphaproteobacteria > Rhizobiales > Aestuariivirgaceae > Aestuariivirga. The sequence continues at coordinate 1,344 of JBIIGF010000448.1, forward strand.
ATGAGGCTGGAAATGACCTGCAGGTTGTTCTTCACCCGGTGGTGTACCTCCTGAAACAGGATCCGGTTATCGGCAAGCGCCTCGTTCACCTGCTCGCTCTTGCGCTGCGCGAGGCGGGACAGGTTCAGCAGCGCGGCTGTGAACAGCCCGAGCAGGAGCGAGCCGACCACCATGCCCCACAGCGCCGGCTTCATCATCGACATCAGAGGCAGTGCCGCGATCACATAGAGTTGCTGGTCCGGCAGGTTGCGAACAGTCGCCACGGACAAGGCACCGAAGGCCCAGCCCAGCACGGTCGCCTCCTCGCCCGGCGGCCGGACGGGAAGCGGGAAGGGCTTGCCAAGCTTGGCAACACTGAGCTGGCTGGCCGCAACAAGCGGACCCTCATGCTGAACGATCGCCACACTCATTTCATCAAACTGCAACGAGAAGCCGATGATCGCCTGCATCGGAATGCCGAGATTGATGATGCCGAGCAGGCGGCCATCCGCGGCGAAGAAACTCTTGGTGAACGTGTATACAGTATCATCGACTACGCGGCTTGCAATCGCAGGCCCGACATAGCTTCGCACGCCTTCATCCACATGGGCGCGAAACCAGCGCCGGTCGCTGAGATCGATCGGTTCCTGCGGCAGCCTGCTCGTCGATACCCTCACCCGGCCATCGGGGGCGACGAACAGGATCTCGCTTCCGGGCGGAAGCCGCTGCTTCAGCCGGTAAAGCTCCGGATGCAGATGGGTATCCCGTTCCAGCCCCGCCGTGCCGTCACGATGCTGCAGATAATGCGCGAAACCATCACTCACGAAATCGCTGAGTTCAATGCTGCGGCGTGCATATTGCTCAAGGCCAGCAGCCGTCGCCTCCGTCTCCGCGATGCCGCGCGAGACCATCAGCCAACTGGCCGTCGCCGCGGCGACCGCCGCAAAAAGCCAGAGAATGGCCAGCACGATCATCGTGCCGCGCCGGATCAGGGATACCACCTCCGCGCTGTCCGCGTGATGCAGCGGGTTGATCAACCAGCTCAACATCCACCGCCCCCCAATGCCAAAACCTGGAATCGCTACCCTAAATATAGTTATTTACTAATGAATTGCAAACTATTTGCCACAGAAAATGATATAAGACGCCGGCATTTCCTGTCATTCTGATTACTGTCGATGCGGAGTCAGCATATTCCTATTGCAATTTCGGTAAATAACCTTTAGAAAACGATTGTGCATTCAGCATGGCTTTTTGTCACGAAACAGCCGGGGTTCAGTTTGTATGTGTCATCTCCGCTCAGCAGTACGGTCCATCATCGATACCGAAGAGGCATGTGCGCCCATCGACGTCTATGCGGTGGCGCAAGCGCTCCACGCCTGCTTCCCCGAGAAAGACATGAAGGAGCTTGCGCAGATTGTCTCCGAGATCGCGGTTCGCAAGAGC
>JBIIGF010000023.1:0-10330 GCA_044236665.1 Aestuariivirga sp.
GAGGCCGCCGTGGCCGCCGTTGCGGAACAGCAGGAACGGTTGCGTGGAGATATCAAGCTGCATGACCGCCTCGCTGACCGAAAGTTCGGGAAGCTTCACGCCGGTTTCCGCCACCACGACCGGATGGAGGCCGTGGTCATCCGTCTCGGCTTCGGGGCTGGCGGAAATGACATAGCTCTGGGCTTCGAACTGGCGCACCGGTTCGCGGCGGTTGCGGTGGTGGTCCTTCAGCCGCTGCTTGTAGCGCTTGAGCTGCTTCTCGAGATGGCTGGCGGCCTGGTCGAAGCTCGGATGAGCCTCCGCCCCCGTACCCTCGGCCTGCAGCACGAGGCCGGTGGCGAGATGAAGCGCGCAGTCCGTCTTGAACCCGACGCGCTGCTTTTCCACCGTCACGTGGGCATGGACGCTGCCATCGAAATATTTATGCTGGATCTGGGAGAGGCGGCTTTCGATGTGCTCTCGCAATGCGTCGCCGACATCGAGGTTCTTACCGGTGACTTTGATCTGCATGGTCGTCGCATTTCCCTGCTTCGCCCTGTTCCTACACATGGGCGCGTTTGCTGAGTACGTCAACTGGCCTTCGAAGCTTGCCTGAGGCGCACCGCCTCTCCGCGCGAAAAGATGAGAGGCCCGGCGTCACCGTGTCATCCAGGCCCTTCGGAGATGCGGGCGGAACCTAGTCGAGGGGGGAGCCCCCGTCAACGCCCTTGGGAAGCCTTTGCCCGGGCCTCCCGGCGGCGCTGCACGGAAGACGAAATTCCCAATGCTTCCCTGTATTTAGCAACAGTCCGCCGGGCGATCTCGATACCCTGGGCCTTCAATTTTTCCACCAGCGTGTCATCCGACAGCACATCCTGCCCTTCGGCCGCGATCAGATCCCGGATGCGGTGGCGCACCGCTTCGGCCGAGTGGGCGTCGCCATCCGAAACGGATGAGGCGATGGCGGTGGTGAAGAAATACTTCAGTTCGAAAATGCCGCGCGGCGTGGCCATGTATTTGTTGGAGGTGACGCGGCTCACTGTCGACTCATGCATCTCGATCGCATCCGCCACCGTTCTCAGGTTGAGAGGGCGAAGATGGCGCACGCCCAGCATGAGGAATGCATCCTGCTGGCGGACGATCTCGCGCGCCACCTTCAGAATGGTCCGGGCCCGCTGGTCGAGGCTCTTGACGAGCCAGCTGGCATTGGCCTGGCATTCCGACAGATAGAGCCGGTCCTCGCTCTTGGCGGCCGAGGCCTGGACCTTGGCCAGATACTGGTTGTTGATGAGCACGCGCGGCAGCGTCTCGGTATTGAGTTCGACGATCCAGCTGCCCTCCGGCGCGGCGCGCACCATGACATCCGGTATCACCGGCTGCACCGGCTCGGCGCCGAAGGCATGGCCGGGCTTGGGGTTCAGCGCCCGCAACTCCGCCATCATGTCGTTGAGGTCGTCGGGATCAACGCGGCAAAGGCTTCTCAGCACGGCATAATCGCGCCTCGCAACGAGATCGAGATGATCGACGAGCACCGCCATGGCGGGATCGAACCGGTCCTTGTCGCGCAGTTGAAGGGTGAGGCACTCTTTCAGGTCCCTTGCGAAGACCCCCGGCGGATCGGCCGCCTGAAGCTTGGCGAGCACGGCCTCCACATCCACGACGGAGGTGCCGAGTGTGTCGGCGATACTCGCCGTATCCGCCGTCAGATAGCCCGCCTCGTTCAGCGTGCCGATCAGGTGCTGGCCGATCAGCCGCTCGGACGGTTCGGTGAGCAGCAGGTTCATCTGGCCGGTCAGATGCTCGGCCAGCGTCGGCTCGCTGCTGAGGCCTGCGGCGAAGTCGAGGTCTTCCGCCGACAGTGCCCCGCCGCCCTGCTGGCGCAGCGACGACCAGCCCGAATCCTGCTGATGCGCGAAGGCCTCGCGGTTGGCGGCGTCGGCACGCGATTCATGCGTGTAGACATTCTCGAGTTCGGTATCGAGGGTGCGCAGCCGTTCCTCTGGGCCGCTGGTGGAGGCGAGCGCGCTCACCATGTCCGGCTCGGCCTGCGGGGCCTCCGGCGCCTCCTGCTTGATCTCGCCGCGTTCGTCGCGCTCGAGCAGCGGGTTTCTCTCGAGTTCCTGTTCGACGAAGGCCTGAAGCTCAATGTTCGACATCTGCAGCAGCTTGATCGCCTGCTGCAGTTGCGGCGTCATGACCAGCGACTGGCCCTGGCGAAGTTCGAGCCTCTGGTTCAGCGCCATCGCGGGGCCTCTCCGGCCCTAGAGGCTGAAGTCGGCGCCGAGATAATAGCGCCGCACATCCGGGTTGCTGACGATATCCTCGGGCGTGCCCTCGGTCAGGACCTGACCCTCATGGATGATGAGGGCCTTGTCGATGAGTTCAAGGGTTTCGCGGACGTTGTGATCCGTAACAAGCACCCCGATTCCCCGAGAGGTGAGCTGTCGCACCAGCTTGCGAATATCACTGATCGCAATCGGGTCAATTCCGGCGAAGGGTTCGTCGAGGAGCATGAATTCGGGGCTGGCCGCGAGGGCGCGGGCGATTTCCACCCGGCGGCGCTCTCCGCCAGAGAGCGCAACAGCCGGCGAATTCCGGATGTGGGTGATTGAGAACTCATCGAGCAACTCGCGTAGCTTTTCATCGCGCGTTGCCCGGGTCCCTGGGACGAGTTCCAGCACGGCGCGAATGTTTTCCTCAACCGTGAGGCCACGGAAGATCGAGCTCTCCTGCGCCAGATAACCAATTCCCAGACGTGCCCGGCGGTACATGGGCAGATGGGTGATCTCTGTGCCGTCGAGGCTGATCTGGCCGCTGTCGGCGGCAATCAGGCCCGTGATCATGTAGAACACGGTCGTCTTGCCGGCGCCATTGGGTCCCAGAAGTCCCACAGCTTCACCGCGCCTGACGGAGAGCGAAACGTCCCGCACCACCGGCCGCCGCTTGTAGGATTTACGCAATCCCTCAACGACCAGCCCGGCGCGTTCAGGCGCCTTGCTGCCCGGGCTCCCGGGCCGGGGGTTTTCCGCCCGCCGGGCTTCCTGAGCTTGAGGCATCCTGACCGCCATCACGTCTTCATCACGCGCCAAGGGAATATCCGCTGAATAGGTTTAAGAATTGGATAAGGCCGGTTCACTTGGGCAGGAAGCTGCCCTTCACCCGGCCGCCCGTCATCTGCATACGGCCGGTCTTGAGGTCCGCCTGGAGCTGGTTGCCCGTCAGAACGGTGGCCCCCTGCACCAGCTTCGCCTGGCCGCCGACCACCAGCTTCTCGGTCTGGGGATTGTACTTCGCCCAGTCGCCGGTGATGGTTTCCTTGGGCGTCGTGATGGTGACGTTGCCCTTGGCATCGAGATCGGTGGCATCGGTCTTGGAGGTGCCGTCTGGCTGCTTCACCTCGGCATAGGTGACGGTCAGCGTATCAGCCTTGAGATTGGTCGTGCCGCGCGTGGCATCCACCGCACCACGGAAAATCGCCTTCTTCTCGGCGTCGAGGATTTCCATCTCATTGGCCACCACATCGACCGGCACCGGAGCCTGAGCGCCTTTGGTCGCACCGGACGGGGCGGCGGGCTGCTCGGTCTCGGCATGGAGCGGACCGGCGGCGAGAAGGAACATCGCCGCGGCGGCGGCAAGCCTCGTGATCATGGTTGTGCATCTCCTTCTGCCTGTGGTGCCGCGAAGCGCGCCCGGACGCCATTCAAGAACAGAATCCGGCCACCGTCATCGGTTATTTGCATGCCATTCGCAGTGACCGTGCCGGAAGCGAAGGTCACCGCGACGGGCGTATCCGACACCAGCTTCTTCTCTTCCACCAGCACATTGGCCCGGGCCATGCGGGCGATGAAGCGTTCCTTCTGCTCCAGCACCACATTGCCGTCGAGGTCGAGCGCCTTCGTGGTGGTGTCGTAACGGCCACGCTCGGCGCGGATCGTGTATTGGGCCCCTTCCGCCCGGCGGAATACCCCTTCCGGCGCGTCGAGGTGGACGAGCGACGGGGTGGCGCTGTCCTGCCAGCCGGAGCGGGCCTTCACCTCATAGGGCTGCTTCTGATTGTCGACGCCACTGACGGTCGAGTCCACGGCGGTGATCTGGTCAGGCTTCACGCTGAGCGGCGGCGTGTAGGTCTTCGACATGAAGATCGAAAACAAACCTGCCTGGGCAAGAAAGGCCACCACAAGGCCAAGACCCAGCGCCGCGGCCAGCCAACTGGCAGCCCGGGCAAGCCCGGCCCGCCGCAGCGCCCGTTGCGCGGGGTCAATGGGCGAAGACATCTTCCTCCGTCCAGCCCGCGAGGTCGAGGGATGCGCGCGTGGGGATGAAGCCGAAGCAGGCCTGCGCCATGCCGGTGCGGCCTTCGCGCGCGAGCATCTGATCAAGGCGCGATTTCAGCTCATGCAGGTAGAGCACATCCTGCGCCGCATATTGCTTCTGCGCATCGGAGAGCACATGGGCACCCCAGTCCGAGCTCTGCTGCTGCTTGTTGAGCTCAATGCCGAGAAGCTCCTTCACCAGATCCTTGAGGCCGTGCCGGTCGGTGTAGGTGCGGGTAAGCTTGGAGGCGATCTTGGTGCAGTAGAGGGGCGTCGTCTCGACACCGAGGTAATGCCGGATCACCGCCACGTCGAAGCGGGCATAATGGAAGATCTTGGTGACGGCCGGATTGGCGAACAGCGCCTTGAGGTTCGGCGCATCATAGGATGAGCGGTCCAGCTGCACGATGTGGGCATTACCGTCACCGGCGGAGAGCTGCACCACGCACAGCTTGTCGCGGCGCGGGATCAGGCCCAGCGTTTCGGTATCCACCGCCACGGACGATCCGAAATCGACGCCGGCGGGCAGGTCGCCCTTGTAAAGCTTGATTGCCATCAGAGGGGATCCTGCCGCTTGCCGTGTCTTGAAAGATTGGTGCCCAGAAGAGGACTCGAACCTCCACGCCTCTCAGCGCTAGTACCTGAAACTAGTGCGTCTACCAATTCCGCCATCTGGGCTTTCGGGGCGCTTCTTAGAGAGGCTTTCCGGGCCTGTCAACCAAACTCCTGCGCCTCCCACCACACTGGCAGTCCGTCGGGCTTTGCAAGCGCAGCACGAGGCGCTAAAAGGCGCGCAAATCAACCATCAGGGTGATCTCCCGTGCTCGTGCAGCCTTCCGACAGACTCATCACCATCATCGGCGGTTCGGGCTTCCTTGGCCGTCATGTCGTCCGGGCGCTGGCGCGGCGCGGTTACCGCATCCGCGTCGCCTGCCGGAGGCCCGACCTCGCCGGCCACCTGCAGCCCTTGGGCAACGTCGGCCAGATCATGATGGTTCAGGCCAATCTGCGCTACCCGGCCTCGTTGGCGGCTGCCTGCGAGGGCGCCTATGCGGTGATCAACCTGCCGGGCGTTCTGCACTCTTCCGGCGCCCAGAGCTTCGACGCGATCCACGCCTTTGGCGCAGAGGCCGCAGCCAAGGCCGCGAAGGCCGCCGGCGCGCGCCTGTTCATCCAGATGTCAGCGATCGGCGCGGATGAGAACTCGACGTCCGAGTACGCCCGCACCAAGGGCAAGGGCGAAAGACAGGCCCGCGCCGCGTTCCCCGGCGCCATCATGCTGCGGCCGTCCATCGTGTTCGGGCCGGAGGATTCATTCTTCAACCGCTTTGCCGAACTTGCCCGCTTCGCGCCCTTCCTGCCGCTGATCGGCGGCGGGGAGACGAGGTTCGCACCGGTCTTCGCAGGCGACGTGGGCGAGGCCGTGGCCCGCCTCGTCGATGCGGGCGAGGCCGACGGGCGCACCTATGAGCTGGGCGGGCCGGAGGTGTTCAGCTTCCGCCAGTTGATGCAGTTCACCCTCGACACGATCGGCCGCCGCAGGCTGCTGGTTCCGGTGCCGTGGGGCGTGGCCAAGCTGCAGGCCACCGTGATGGGGCTCCTGCCGAACCCCATGCTCACCACCGACCAGGTGGAACTCCTGAAGTCCGACAATGTGGTGAGCGCAGACGCCGAGCACGAGGGCCGCACCCTCAAGGGCCTCGGCATTGCGCCGTCAGGCATCGAGGGAATCGTTCCGGGCTATCTCTACCGTTACCGCAAGGCGGGTCAGTTCACCGCGCCCAAGGGTATTCCGGAATAGATCACCGCGAGCAGCACGAGCCCGAGCGCCACCCGGTAGATGGCGAAGGGCAGGAAGCTGACGTGGCGGACGAGCTTCATCAGCACGGTGATGGTACCCAGTGCGACGAAAAAGGTCAGCACGGCGGTGAGCAGCATGCCGAAGGTGATGGTGGCGCCACCTGAAACGGCCTCGCCAAGCTTCAGAACGCCGGCACCCGCAATGGCCGGAATGCCAAGCAGGAAGGCGAAGCGGGCCGCTTCCGGGCGCTCGAACCCTAAGGCGCGCGCCGCCGTCATGGTGATGCCGGAGCGGCTGGTGCCGGGAATGATGGCCAGCGCCTGGGCAAGGCCGATGATGATGGCGGGCATCCAGGTCATGTCCGACATGCGGCGCGTGGCGAGGCCGAAACGGTCGCACACATAGAGCAGGATACCGAAGATGATGGCATTCCACGCCACCACTTCCGGCATCTGGCGCACCATGTCCATGAAGCCGATCTTGTCGAGGAAGATGCCGAAGGCAACGGCGGGAATGGTGCCAACAATGATCAGCAATGCCAGCTTGCCCCAGGCCGTCATGCGGCCGCGCAGCAGGTCGATCGCACCGACGGTGAGATTGACGCAATCGCGCCAGAAATAGACGACGACCGCCAGGAAGGAGCCCATGTGCACCATGACATCGGTGAGTAGCCCCTGGTCCGGCCAGCCGGTGATGGCGGGAACCAGAAGCAGATGACCGGAGGAGGAAATGGGCAGGAATTCGGTTATGCCCTGAATGAGCGCTAACACGACGATCTGGAGAATGAGCATGACGTGCGTCTCTGGGCTTCGTGTTTCAAACGGCCGGATTTTCTTGCCGCCGGGGGCAGGCGCGTTTTATACGCGCGCATCCGGTTTAACTGTGGCAGGAACCTCCAGCCACTGTTGTTGACAAGGTCAGGGTTAAGTTTTTCCTAACATGCCGTCGCTCGTACATTTCGCACTCGATCCATTCAGCAGGAGGTTGCGCCTGGCGCTCGCCGAATACGGCGTGCCGGTTGAATTGATCGACGAACAGCCCTGGGAGCCAAGCCCCGACATCTATGAACTGAACCCGGCGGGCACGCTTCCTGTCTATCTCGAGGATGCCTCCACGCCGATTTCGGGCATCGAGGCGATCAGCGAGTATCTCGAGGAAACCAAGGCCACGCGCATGACCCTCATTCCGGGGGATGCCTTCGGGCGCGCCGAAGTGCGCCGCCTTACAGGTTGGTTCGACGGCAAGTTCTACGCCGAAGTGAGCGAACCGCTGCTCACCGAAAAGGTGATCCGCCGGTTCCTTTCGCGCAGCAATGGTGGCGGCGGCCCCGATACGGCGCGCGTCAGGCTGGCGATGAGCCGGCTGCGCGACCATCTCGACTACATCGGCCACCTCGCTGACCGGCGTGTCTGGCTGGCAGGCGAGCACCTGTCGCTCGCCGACCTTGCCGCGGCGGCGCATGTCTCGGCCATCGACTATTTTGGAGATATTCCGTGGGCTGATTACCCGGTGGCGAAGTCGTGGTTCCAGCGGGTGAAGTCCCGCCCCTCCTTCCGCACCCTGCTCAGCGACACGGTGCGCGGCATGGCGCCCGGCCGCCATTACGCCGACCTCGATTTCTGACCGTGCCGCCGCTCGCCCAGGACATCAGGAACCGGGCGGAACGCGAAGGCTTCGCCGCCGTCCGCATCCTGCGGCTGGCGGACGACCCGCTGCAGGCCGGACGCCTGCGCCATTTCATCGCGCAGGGCCGCCACGCCACCATGGGCTGGATGGCAGAGACAGAGCAGCGCCGCGCCAGCCCGCTGGCGCTGTGGCCGGAGGCCCGCTCGGCAATTGTTCTCGCTGAGAACTACGCGCCCGCCATTGACCCACTGGCACGGCTTCAAGACCGGCAATCGGGCGTCATCTCGGTCTATGCGCTGAACCGCGATTATCATGATGTGGTGAAAGGCAAGCTGAAGCGCCTTGCGCAATGGCTGGCGCGGGCTGCCGCAGCGGACGTGAAAGTGTTCGTCGACACCGCCCCACTGATGGAAAAGCCACTGGCCCAGAAGGCTGGCCTTGGCTGGCAGGGAAAGCACACCAACCTCGTCTCGCGCGAGCTTGGCTCATGGTTCTTCATCGGTACCATCCTCACCACCGCCGAACTCCCGGCGGACACTCCGGAGCAGGATCACTGCGGCTCCTGCAGCGCCTGCCTCGACATCTGCCCCACCAGGGCCTTTCCAGCGCCTTACCAACTCGATGCGCGGCGCTGCATTTCCTATCTCACCATCGAGCACAACGGCCACATCGCGCCCGAGTTCCGCAACGCAATCGGCAACCGCATCTATGGTTGCGACGATTGCCTCGCCGTATGCCCATGGAACAAGTTTGCAGAAGCCGCGCATGAAGCGAAACTCGTTGCGCGCGAGGAACTGGTGGCACCGCGCCTCGCCAGCCTCCTCAGGCTTGATGATGCGGCGTTCCGCAAATTGTTCACAGGTTCCCCCGTGAAGCGCACGGGGCGGGACCGTTTCATCCGCAACGTGCTGATTGCGGCGGGCAACAGCGGCGATGCCAGCCTCGTTCCGGAGGTGGAGCGCCTGCTTCACGATGGCTCGCCGCTGGTGCGGGCCATGGCGGTGTGGGCCCTTTGGCGCCTCACGCCTCATCCAGCCTTCGTCATGCTGCGTAACCAGCACATGGCGCGCGAGGAAGATCCGGCAGTGCGCGCCGAATGGGGGGCATCGTGAACCATATCCTGTTTTTTGGCCTCGGCTTCTCGGCCCGGGAACTGGCGCAACGCCTCGCGGCGGACGGCTGGGCCGTCAGCGCCACCAGCCGGAGCGCGGAAGGCGCGGCCGCCATTGCCGCCAAGGGCTACCGCAGCTTCGTGTTCGACGGGTCCGCACCGCTTCCTGCCGAAGCCTTCGATGGCATCACGCATGTGGTGAGTTCGGCCCCGCCCGACCGCAGCGGGGACCCGGTGCTGCGCCAGCATGCTAGGGATTTCGCCAGCCGGGCGGCACAGTTCCGGTGGGTAGCCTATCTCTCGACCACCGGCGTCTATGGTGATCATGCAGGCGGGTTGGTGACGGAAGACACGCCCCTCACCCCCAACACCGAACGCGGCCAACGGCGGCTCGACGCGGAAACGCAATGGCTCGAACTCTGGCGTGACACTGGCCTGCCGGTTCACATCTTCCGCCTCGCCGGTATCTATGGGCCTGGGCGCAACCAGCTGCTGTCGCTTCTCGATGGCACGGCGAAGCGGGTGATCAAGCCGGGGCAGATCTTCAGCCGCATCCATGTCGCCGACATCGCCAGCGTGCTTGAGGCCTCGATGGCGAGGCCGCATCCGGGCCGCGCTTATAATGTCTGCGATGATGAAGCCTGCCCGCCGCAGGATGTCGTTGAGTATGGTGCCCGGCTGCTCGGCCTGCCGGTGCCGCCGGATGTGCCCTTCGAGGCCGCCGAACTCTCGGCCATGGCGCGCAGCTTCTACGCCGATTCAAAGCGCGTCTCGAACGCGCGTCTGAAATCCGAACTCGGCGTCACGCTGGCCTATCCCACCTACCGCGAGGGCCTTGGCGACATCGCAAAACGCCTCAAGCGCTAGGCCTGTCAGCACGCTCCGCCAGGGCCAGTACGGTTTCACCCAGCAGGTCCAGTTGATGACTGGCCGACAGCCGGTGGTCGCCGCCCTTGATGAGCGTCAGCGTCACATCCTCACCCCGGAGCGCGCTGAACACCTTCGCCGCATGGGCAGGCGGCACATCGGGGTCGGCATCGCCCTGAAGGATCCGCACCGGGCAGTGGACGGCGAGGCCTTCAGCGAGCATCAAATGCTGGCGGCCATCCTCGATGAGGCCGCGCGTGATCTGGTAAGCCTCGCCATAGGCGGAGGGCCGGGCCCAGACGCCCGTTTCCATCACCTCGCGTTTCACGGCGTCGGGAAACTGATCCCACATCAGGTCCGCCGTCATGTCGGCGGCGGGTGCCAGCAGCACGAGGCCCTTGATGCGGCGCGCTGCTTCGGGCTCAGTGCGGGCGAGATGGCGGCAGAGCAGCAAGGCCAGCCAACCGCCCATGCTGGAGCCCACCACGATGCGCGGTCCCCGCGCCTTCGTCAGGAACATGTGGCAGGATTGTGCGAGCCAGCCCGAAATGGTGCCATCGGTAAAACGGCCACCCGATGCGCCATGCCCCGAATAGTCGAACCGCAGGCTGGGGCGGCCCGCCCTGCCCGCAA
>JBIIGF010000449.1:0-2764 GCA_044236665.1 Aestuariivirga sp.
GATCGGCATGGCAGAGTGTTCGAGGGCGCCTGACGGCGCCCTTTCTGTTTTGGCCGTCCCTGGGCTAACGTCGGCGAAAAGGGAGACACGTCATGGCATGGAAGGAAAGCTCAGGCACGGCCTGGACCTGGTATGATGGCAAGTGGCATCACGGAAATCCGCTGGTGATGGGTACCATGACACATGCGCCCTGGCTTGGGTCCTGCGTGTTCGACGGGGCGCGGGCCTTCGAGGGTGTTGCCCCCGATCTCGACCGGCATTGCGAGCGTATCGTGCGGTCCGCCGAGAGCTTCGGCCTCAGGGTGTCGAAGAGCGCCGGCGAGATCGAGGAGTTGATCCGCGAGGGCATCGCCAAGTTTCCGCGGGACGCTGAACTCTATCTCCGCCCGATGTTCTGGGCGGAGGACGGATTCGTGGACGTGGATCCGGACTCGACGCAGTTTTCCGTGTCGGTCTACGATGCGCCACTGCCCAAGCCGGTGGGCTTCTCCGTGACCTGTTCGCCGTTCCGCCGCCCCTCCATCGAATTCGCGCCGACCGATGCCAAGGCCGCCTGCCATTATCCGAATTCGGCCCGCGCCATCCGTGAGGCGCGGGCGCGCGGCTTCGACAATGCGGTGATGCTCGACGCGCTGGGCCATGTGGCGGAACTCGCCACCGCCAACATCTGGTATGCCAAGGATGGCGAAGCCCACACGCCGGTGCCGAACGGCACCTTCCTCAACGGCGTCACCCGCCAGCGCGTCATCAGCCTGCTGCGCGGGGCGGGCATCAAGGTGCATGAGCGCCCGTTGCGCTGGAACGAGTTCCTGGAGGCGGACGAGGTGTTCTCCACCGGCAATTGGGCCAAGGTGGCGCCCATCACCCGGGTGGAGCAGCGTAACCTGCAGCCCGGACCGGTGATGCAGGCGGCGCGGGAGCTGTACTGGGCCTTCGCCCACAGCGGGCGCTGAGGCCGCCACCCCTTGCGGAAATGGCCGGAAACGGTTATAGGCCCTGCAACTTAGGTTCACTCACATAGCCACGAAAGTGGAAATCGCGAGTGGGTCCCGGTCCCGGGGCCCGCTTTTTTGTTGCCTGAAAGGGCTCTCGATGACGACCGAAACCGAAACCAGACTGGCCCGCGAGACGGGCCCCGCGCAGCGGGTGGCGGCGTTGGCCGAACCCGTGCTGGCAGAGATGGGATTCCGGCTCGTGCGGGTGCGCATGAGCGGCCCGACCCTGCAGATCATGGCCGAGCGCCCGGATGGCACTTTCACCATCGACGATTGCGAGGCGGTGAGCCGCGCGCTTTCTCCCATTCTTGACGTCGAGGATGTGATTGCGGCGCGCTATCACCTTGAAATCTCTTCGCCCGGCATCGACCGGCCGCTGGTGCGCCCGTCTGATTTCGAAGCCTGGGCTGGCCATGAGGTGAAGCTCGACATGGCGGTGCCGGTGGCGGGCCGCAAGCGTTTCAAGGGCAATCTCGAAGGCTACCACGAGGGCGAGGTTCGCCTGTTCATCGAAAACCCGGAAGGGGCGGCAAAGGAACCTGTGCTGATCGGCGTTCCCTTTGCCGACATCAACGAGGCAAAGCTCGTCCTGACGGATGAATTGATCGCGGCCGCCAGGAGCCGCCTGCCCCAGAAGGGCTATGGCGACGGCGCCGAGATCGACGAAGACCAGATTTCGCAAGAGAGGAGCGAAGACAATGGCTGATTATGGCGTGAGCGCAAACCGGCTGGAACTCCTGCAGATCGCCGATGCAGTGGCGCGTGAGAAGTCGATCGACAAGTCGGTCGTTCTGCATGCGATGGAAGAGGCAATCCAGAAAGCCGCCAAGGCCCGCTACGGCGCCGAGAACGAGATCATTGCCGAGATCGACCCGCGCACCGGCGAGACCCGCCTGCAGCGCCTGCTCCTCGTGGTCGAGGAGGTCGAGAACGACGCCACCCAGATCAGCCTCGCCGATGCCCAGCGCCGTAACCCCGCTGCCAATATCGGTGACCAGATCGCCGAAGCGCTGCCACCCATCGAGTTTGGCCGCATCGCGGCGCAGAACGCCAAGCAGGTGATCGTCCAGAAGGTGCGCGATGCCGAGCGCGACCGCATGTATGCCGAATACAAGGACCGCATCGGCGAGATCGTGCATGGTGCCGTGAAGCGCGTCGAATATGGCAATGTGATCGTCGATCTCGGCCGCGGCGAAGGCATCATCCGGCGCGATGAATCGCTGCCGCGCGAAGCTTTCCGCCCGGGCGACCGGGTGCGTGCCTATGTCTACGATGTGCGCCGCGAACAGCGTGGCCCGCAGATCTTCCTGTCGCGCACGCATCCTGAATTCATGGCCCGCCTGTTCGGCCAGGAAGTGCCGGAAATCTATGACGGCGTCGTCGAGGTCGTGGCCGTTGCGCGTGATCCCGGCAGCCGCGCCAAGATCGCCGTGCGCTCCAAGGATGGTTCGATCGATCCGGTCGGCGCTTGCGTCGGCATGCGCGGTAGCCGTGTGCAGGCAGTGGTGAACGAGCTTCAGGGCGAGAAGATCGACATCATTCAGTGGACGCCGGATGTCGCCTCCTTCGTGGTCAATGCACTGGCCCCGGCGGAAGTCACCAAGGTGGTGCTGGATGAGGAGTCCGAGCGCATCGAAGTCGTGGTGCCGGACGAGCAGCTCTCGCTTGCCATCGGCCGCCGCGGCCAGAACGTGAGGCTTGCCTCGCAGCTTTCCGGCTGGGACATCGACATCATGACGGAGGCCGAGGAATCGGAGCGCCGGCAGAAG
>JBIIGF010000450.1:0-2763 GCA_044236665.1 Aestuariivirga sp.
ATAGGTGCTGGTCGCGGTGTTGTAGAGCCGCCGGTTGGCGTATTTCTTGATGACCACGGCGCTCTGCGGCGCTGCCTTCTCTTCACTCACCGGCTTATCCTCCATGGGCTGTGGCGCCTGATCCACCAAGCCGGAATTTCCGGGCTTTTCAGGGTCCCTCACTCAAAAAAGATTGCTCTCTGCACTGCACAATTGCAAGCGCAAAAAATTTCCGCACCGCAGGCGTTCAAGACCTATGTCGCATTGCACACATGATGATATGAAAGGCATATACTGACGCAATAATCATCAATGGAGGCTTTCATGGCCGGTTCTGGAAATGGGATTGTCATCGTCTCGGCGGCGCGCACGCCGGTGGGCGCGTTCAATGGCTCCTTGTCGAGCGTCGCGGCGTCCTATCTGGGTACGGTCGCGCTCAAGGCCGCCATGCAACGCGCCAGGATCGAAGGCGCGGATGTGGGCGAGGTGATCCTCGGCCAGGTGCTGGCCGCGGGCCAGGGGCAGAACCCGGCCCGTCAGGCTGCCATCCATGCCGGGATCCCCAATGAGAGCCCCGCCTGGGGCATGAACCAGCTGTGTGGCTCGGGCCTCCGCGCCGTGGCGCTCGGCATGCAGCAGATCGCCTCGGGCGATGCGGCCATCGTCGCCGCCGGCGGCATGGAGAGCATGAGCAAGGCCCCGCATGTGGCGCATCTGCGCGACGGCGTGAAGATGGGCGATTGGGCCATGGTCGACACCATGATCAAGGATGGGTTGTGGGACGCCTTCAACGGCTACCACATGGGCACCACCGCCGAGAACGTGGCCCGCCAGTGGCAGATCACCCGCGAGATGCAGGATGAGTTTGCGGTGAAGAGCCAGAACAAGGCGGAAGCCGCGCAGGCCGCCGGCAAGTTCAAGGACGAGATCGCACCCGTCACCATTTCCACCCGCAAGGGCGATGTGGTCGTCGACAGCGACGAATACATCAAGAAGGGCGTGACACTCGACTCGGTTGCGAAGCTGAAGCCCGCCTTCGCCAAGGATGGCTCCGTCACCGCCGCCAATGCCTCCGGCATCAATGATGGCGCGGCCGTGGTCATCCTGATGAGCGAGGCGGAAGCCGCCAGGCGCGGCCTGACGCCTTTGGCCCGCATCGCCTCCTGGGCCTCGGTGGGCGTTGACCCCGCCATCATGGGCTCGGGCCCCATCCCCGCTTCACGCGCGGCGCTGAAGAAGGCCGGCTGGAAGGCCGAGGACCTCGACCTCGTCGAGGCCAATGAGGCCTTCGCGGCGCAGGCCTGTGCGGTGAACAAGGACATGGGCTGGAACCCCGACATCGTGAACGTGAACGGCGGCGCCATCGCCATCGGCCACCCGATCGGCGCGTCGGGTGCGCGCGTCCTCAACACCCTGCTGTTCGAAATGAGCCGCCGCAATGCCAAGAAGGGCCTTGCCACCCTGTGCATCGGCGGTGGCATGGGCGTTGCCATGTGCCTGGAGCGCTGAGTTACCTCCGCCACATCCTTTTCCTCCTCTCCCCCGCCGGGGGAGAGGACTAGACATCAGAAACATCAATTCAGGAGGAAGACATGGGTCGGGTAGCAGTGGTGACGGGCGGCAGCCGCGGCATCGGCGCGGCGATTTCCAAGGCGCTGAAGGCGGCGGGCTACAAGGTGGCCGCAAACTACGCCGGCAACGACGAGGCCGCCGCCAAGTTCAAGGCCGAGACGGGCATTCCCGTCTACAAATGGGATGTGTCCAACTACGAAGCCTGCGTGGCCGGCCTCAAGCAGGTGGAGGCCGACCTCGGCCCGGTCGAGGTGCTGGTGAACAATGCCGGCATCACGCGTGACGCGATGTTCCACAAGATGACGGCGCAGCAGTGGAATGAGGTCATCAACACAAACCTCAACTCGCTGTTCAACATGACGCAGCCCGTGTGGGGCGGCATGCGCGACCGGAGCTTCGGCCGCGTGATCTGCATTTCCTCCATCAACGGCCAGAAGGGCCAGATGGGCCAGGCCAATTATTCCGCCGCCAAGGCGGGCGACATCGGCTTCGTCAAGGCGCTGGCGCAGGAAGGTGCCGCCAAGGGCATCACCGTCAATGCGATCTGCCCGGGCTATATCGGCACGGAAATGGTGAAGGCCATCGCGCAGGACGTGCTGGAGAAGCGCATCCTGCCGCTGATCCCCGTGGGCCGTCTGGGCGAACCGGAAGAAATCGCGCGCGCCGTGCTGTTCCTCGCCTCGGATGATGCGGGCTTCATCACCGGCTCGACGATTTCCGCCAACGGCGGCCAGTACATGATGTAAGCCTAAGTCAAGGACAGGTCAGCACGGCTGACCAAAACGATGCCCGCGCTTGACGCGGGCATTTTCTTTTATGAAAGAAAGGCATGGAACTGGCAGGAAAAGACCTGACTTGCGAACGCGGCGGCCGGATCGTGTTCCGTAACGTGTCGCTGTCGCTGAAGCCGCATCAACTCATGCAGCTGACGGGGCCCAATGGGTCGGGCAAGTCCTCCCTTCTCCGCCTCATCGCGGGGCTGAACGAGGCCCAGGCAGGTTCGATCGCGCTCGACGGCGGCTCGGACGACCTCACCATCGGCCAGCAGGCCCACTACATCGCGCATCAGGAGGCCGTGAAGGCAGCGCTGACCGTCTTCGAGAACCTCGAATTCTGGCGTGGCTTCATGGGCGGCGGCGATGTCGGGGAGGCGCTGGAGGCCTTCGACCTCACGCGGCTCTCCTCCTATCCGGCGGGGCTCCTCTCGGCCGG
>JBIIGF010000452.1:0-2762 GCA_044236665.1 Aestuariivirga sp.
ATCGGCCCGTTGCCGGCGCGCCGGCCATTGCACGCGCATGGCTGTGGCGTGGAAGCACCGCCTGCCCTGCCGCCGCACCCATGAACATCAGGATGAATTGTATGAGCGGGTGGCGGTGAAGATCGAGAAATTCACGGCGGAGATGAAACGCGCCCGCACGCCCGGCAGCCCGGACCCGGTGGTGGAGCCCGGCTCGCCCGAATTCGAGCGGCGCTATGCCATGCTCTACGCCCTCTTCCGCGCTGGCGCGGAGGAACATGCGGCACAGGCCACCGCCGCGCCGGATGAAACCCCCGCGACATAGCGAGGGCGCCGGCTGACGGCGAAGCGGCGAAGCGGTGATGCGGTGATGAAAGGGCTCAGGCCGTGGTGATGGCCAGTTTCCGGTCACGCAGGCGCAGGAGGTACCACACGAAGAGCACGCCCACCGCCTTGCTGAGGATTTCGGTCACGAAGGTTGCGGGCGTGAGGAAGCCCGAGAGATGCAGGAAGGCCAGCGTATCAAGCGGCAGCGCGATCATGCTGGAAATCAGGATGCGCTGGGAGAGCGGGCGGCGCAGCAGCGAATAGACCGCCCAGTCCGCCAGTTCCGAGAGCATGAAGGCGGTGATCGAGGCCACGGCAATCGTGGGGTCCACCATGAACCAGGTGAGGACGCCCGCCGCTGCCGTGGCGAAGAGGATGTAATGGCCGGTTTCGCGCTGGGCATAGTCGCGCAGCACGAAAATGGCGCCGACCGCGAAGGTGGCAAGGTAGAGGTCGCCCAGCGGCGTCGGCCACGGCGCGATGGCGGTGAACAGCCAGTTCACCAGCACGATCGACGCGATGTAGAGGACCGTCCACATGGGCTTCTGGCTTGCCTCCCGCGCGGCTTAGCCGGTGATCTCTTCCGGCTTGAACACCTGGGCGATTTCGATCTTGGCGTTCTCGGGCGAGTCGGAACCATGCACCGAGTTGGCTTCGATCGATTCCGCGAACTCCTTGCGGATGGTGCCGGGCGCGGCGTTGGCCGGGTTGGTGGCGCCCATCACTTCACGGTACTTGGCAACGGCGTTCTCGCCTTCGAGCACCTGAACGACGATCGGGCCCGACATCATGAAGGACACGAGGTCGTTGAAGAAGGGGCGCTCCCTGTGGACGGCGTAGAAGGCTTCGGCCTCGGCCTTGCCCCACTTCACACGCTTCTGGCCGACGATGCGCAGGCCCGCGCCCTCGATCTTGGCGTTGATGGCGCCCGTGAGGTTGCGGCGGGTCGCGTCCGGCTTGATGATCGAGAAAGTGCGTTCGATGGCCATGAAAATCCTCTTGATGCTTGGCTGAATGGATCGGGCCGCCGTATAGCGGCGGCCCGTCCCGATGGCAAGGTCTGGCTCCGGCGGTCAGTCCACGCGGCCGACCAGCGGCGTGATGCGCGCCAGCGACACGCGGCGGTTTTCCGCCTCCGGCTGGTCCGTCGGGATCTTGAGGTAGCGCTCGCCCAGCCCCACGGTTTCGAGGTTCTCAGGGGGGATGACATAGAAGGTCGTCAGCGCATCCTTCACCGCGCGCGCCCGCTCCCGCGAGAGTTGCAGGTTGGCGGCCTCCGAGCCCACCGCATCGGTGTGGCCCTCGATCAGGAACACCTCGTCCGGATTGCCGGCCAGGATCTGTTCGACAATCCGCGCGATGCGGTCCAGCTTGTCGATCTCCTCCTCGCGCAGGAAGGCTTCGCCGAAGCCGAAGTTCACCGTATCGATCTCGATGCGCGCCACCGCGTCGCGCGCGTCGGGCATGTCCTCGAAGTCGTCGATGCTGTAGCGCCGGTCGATCGGGCGGCGCGGCGGGGCGGCCAGCACGTCCACCAGCTCATCATCCTCCGCCTCGGCGGCGAAGACATAGGGCGGCGGACGGCGGGCGGGCGTATAGTCGTTGCCGATCACGATGTTGATGTCGACGTCGCTGCCGGAGCGCAGCCGCGCCTCCCGCATGCGGCGTTCGGCCAGCATGCGCTCGCGCAGGATGCGGCGGTCAAACTCCATCTGGCGGCGCCAGCGCAGGCGCTCGGACTCGCTGTAGCGCCGGTCATAGGCGGCCACCCGGTAGACATCGATGCGGCGCACCAGTTCGTCATCGCGCAGCACATTGGGCGGGCGTGTGTCGCCCAGCACGATGGTGATGTCGATGTCGGGGCCCTTCGATCCGGATTGGCCGGAGGGCTTTGGCTTGGCGGGCGTGCTGCCGCCGCCCTGCGGCTTGGCGGGCGTGCTGCCGCCGCCCTGTTGCTGCTCACTGCCGCCCGTATTGCCAGACACCTGCTTGCGCAGCACCTGCCGCTCTGCCGCCAGCTTGGCGCGCAGGGCATCGGCGGTCTTCGGCTTGGCGCGCAGGGCATCGGCGGTCTTCGGCGACAACTGGCCGGACGCCAGAAGCTCACGCATGGTGGACAGGCGCTTGCGCAGTTGTGGCTGGCTCATGGCGCCCACATCGGCATTGTCCCGCAGCATCGCCAGGGCCTGCTGCTCGACGGCGGAGTTCATCGTGCCGGACTCAACCGGCGGCTTCGGCGGCTTCTGGGGCTTCTGCGGCTTCTGCGAATTCTGGGGCTTCTGCGGCGGCTGTGCCTCGGGCTGGCTTGCGCCGTTCCCGGTGCTGCCGCCGGAAGCCTGCTGGCTGCCACCGCTGCTGTTCCC
Source organism: Aestuariivirga sp. (assembly GCA_044236665.1). Taxonomy (GTDB): domain Bacteria; phylum Pseudomonadota; class Alphaproteobacteria; order Rhizobiales; family Aestuariivirgaceae; genus Aestuariivirga. The sequence goes on from JBIIGF010000452.1 coordinate 2,670, forward strand.
ATCCATCAGCGCGGCGCGGCCATCGCGGATGATCTGGCGCAGCGCCTGACGCTGCTCCTTCGAAATGCCCTCGGCCTTGGACAGTTCAACCGC
>JBIIGF010000451.1:0-2762 GCA_044236665.1 Aestuariivirga sp.
GCGCAATAGGCATAGAGCCGCTCGCGCCCCTCGATGCAGAAGCGCCGCATCAGGCTGTCAAAGGGATAATAGATTCCGGCATGGATCACTTCGCTGTTGCGAGACGAGATGCCTGTACCGATCGCATCGGCAGCTTCGAGGATCAGCACCTCTCGGCCCATCTCCGCCAGCGCCCGCGCAATGGCAAGCCCCACGACGCCCGCGCCGATGATGGCGCAGTCGGCATCGGCCGTGGCGCTCATGCGGGGCCGAGCGCGGCGAGGCTTTCGGGAAGCACCTGCCCGCCATCCACGATGAGCGTCTGGCCTGTCACGTAACCTGCCTCGCGCGATGCAAAGTAGAGCGCGGCATGCGCGATATCATCGACGCTGCCGAGCCGCCGCATGGGGATCGATGCCACCATCGCTTCGCCATAGGCCTCGCCTTCGGCGACAAGGCCCTCGGTGACGATGTTGCCGGGCAGCACCGCATTGACGGTGATGCCATAGCGGGCGAGTTCGATCGCCGCACTTCGCATGAAGCCGAGTTGGCCCGCCTTGGACGCGCCGTAATGCGTCCAGCCCGGATAGCCGGTCACCGGACCGGTGATCGAGGAGGTGAGGACGATGCGGCCCTGATCCGATTGCTTCAGATAAGGCAAGGCCGCCTTCACGGTGTTGAATGTACCCTTGAGGTTGGTGTCGGATACAAGGTCCCAGTCCTGCTCGGTCATCGCCTCGAGGGTTGCGGCGGGAAAGATGCCGGCATTCGCGCACAGCACATCGAGCCCGCCATGCCGCGCCGCGGCCTCCGCCATCACGGCTTCCATGCCGGCGCGTGACGTGACATCGCCCGCCATGCCAACAACGCCAGGCCCGATCTCCGCCGCAGCAGCCCGCGCCTCATCGCCGTGGCGCGATGTGAGGACGACATTGGCGCCCGCCGCCGCGAAGACCCGCGCGATGCCGCGGCCTATTCCCTTGGAGCCGCCGGTGACGACAACGGAACGATCCTTGAGGGAGTGGCTCATCGCTGGGCTCCGTCAGGCGGCATGCCGCGGCAGGCGCGGCGTTTCGGCGGTGCGCGGCTTGCGCGCCGCCAGCATGCGCTCGGCCTTTTCAGGCGCGAACTGGCCGGTCTCGAAAATGTAGCGTACCAGTTGCCCGCGCCGCATCAGCCCCAGCGCCCGCATCGTCTTGTTGTTGTGCGCCTTCACGGTGGAGGCGCTGATCGTGAGCATGTGGGCGATCTCCTTGTCGGAGAGGCCGCAGGCGATCAGCTGCGTGATCAACCACTGAACCGGCGTGAAGGTGACGGGCCGCGGCGCATAGCGGAACCCGCGAAGCCAGGTGGCCCCCGGCTCCAGCGCCATGTCCCGCGGCATGCGGTCCATCAGAAGAAGGCCTGCAGGCCCGTCTGGGCCCGGCCGAGGATCAGAGCGTGAACGTCATGCGTACCCTCATAGGTGTTCACCGTCTCGAGGTTCTGCGAATGGCGCATCACGTGATAGCCGCTCTGGATGCCGTTGCCGCCATGCATGTCTCGGGCGTGGCGCGCAATGTCCAGCGCCTTGCCACAATTGTTGCGCTTGATGATGGAGATCATTTCGGGTGCCAGCTTGCCATCATCCATCAGGCGGCCGACGCGCAGCGCGGCCTGCAGGCCGAGCGCGATTTCCGTCTGCATATCGGCAAGCTTCTTCTGGAACAGCTGTGTCTGTGCCAGCGGGCGGCCGAACTGCCTGCGGTCCAGACCATACTGGCGGGCGCGGTGCCAGCAGTCTTCCGCCGCACCCATGACGCCCCAGGCGATGCCGAAGCGCGCACGGTTGAGGCAGCCGAACGGACCCTTGAGGCCCGAGACATTGGGCAGCAGCGAATCCTCGCCAACCTCGACGTCCACCATCGAGATCTCGCCGGTGATCGACGCCCGCAGCGACAGCTTGCCTTCGATCTTCGGCGCCGAAAGCCCCTTCATGCCCTTTTCGAGAATGAAGCCGCGAATCTCGTTGTTGTGCGCTTCCGACTTCGCCCACACCACGAACACGTCAGCGATGGGCGCATTGGAAATCCACATCTTCGAGCCCGTGATGCGATAGCCACTGGCGGTCTTGACGGCGCGGGTCTTCATGCCGGCGGGGTCGGAGCCTGCTTCGGGTTCGGTGAGGCCGAAGCAGCCGATCAGTTCACCAGTCGCGAGCTTCGGCAGATACTTCTTGCGCTGATCTTCCGAGCCATAGGCATGGATCGGAAACATGACGAGCGAGGACTGCACACTCATCATCGAGCGGTAGCCAGAATCGATGCGCTCCACCTCGCGCGCCACGAGGCCATAGGTGACGTAACCCGCACCCAGCCCGCCATAAGCCTCCGGCACGGTGATCCCAAGAAGACCCGCCTCGCCCATTTCGCGGAAGATGGCGGGGTCTGTCTTTTCCTCGAGATAGGCCGCCTCGACGCGGGTCGCCAGCTTCTCGGCCGCGAAAGCCGCCGCCGAGTCGCGGATCATCCGCTCGTCCTCGGTCAGCTGATCTTCGAGCAGGAACGGGTCTTCCCAGGAAAACGGATAAATCGCGGCCATGTCAAAATCTCCCTCTGTGGGGCGCAGTCTGCACCGGGGTTGCGGCTTTCGCAAAACAGGTTTAGTCATCGAGCCATTACAATTGGTAATATCGGAATGAACCTCACCCAGCGCCGCCTTCTGCCCTCCACCAGCGCGCTTGCCGCCTTTGAGGCGGTGGTGCGGCTTGGCAGTTTTTCCGCCGCCGCCGAGGAGCTTGCACT
>JBIIGF010000453.1:0-2755 GCA_044236665.1 Aestuariivirga sp.
CGGAAGCCCTGATCCACTCGACCTCGAAGTCGCTCGCTGACTATGGCGACAAGGTTTCGGCGGCTGACAAGTCGGCCATCGAAGCTGCCATCACGGACCTGAAGTCGACGCTGGAAAGCGGCGATGCCGAGGCCGTGACCGCCAAGACCAACGCCCTTGCCCAGGCGTCGATGAAGCTCGGCGAGGCGATGTACAAGGCGCAGCAGGCCCAGGCCGAGGGCGACGCCCAGCGTGATGCCGGTGCGGCCGGCGGCGCGGACGATGTGGTCGACGCAGACTTCGAGGAAGTGAAGGACGACGACAAGCGGGCGTAAGTCCGGTGAATAAGGGAACCCCGCTTCACGTTGGGACGCCTCCTGAAGGCACTCAACGCGGGGCGGGGTTCTGTCATATCCGAATTCAGACAGTCTCCGCGCCCTGAAGGGCGCGCCAACCGGTAGCGGTATTCATCCATGGCCAAGCGCGACTATTACGAGGTTCTGGGTGTCGGCAGGTCGGCCGACGAAAAGGAACTGAAGGCCGCCTATCGCAAGCTCGCCAAGCAGTTCCATCCGGACGCCAACCCGGGCGACCAGAAGGCGGAAGCCAAGTTCAAGGAAATCAGCGAAGCCTATGACATCCTGAAGGACCCGCAGAAGAAGGCGGCTTATGACCGGTTCGGCCACCAGGCCTTCGAGAACGGCATGGGCGGCGGGCGCGGGCCCGGTGCGGGCTTCGGGCCGGATTTCAATTCCTCGATGTCCGACATCTTCGAGGACCTGTTCGGTGACTTCATGGGCGGCGGCGGCCGGGGTGGACGCCGTGGCGGTGCGCGCGGCGGCAATGGCGCGGCGCGTGGCGCCGACCTTCGATACAATATGGAAATCAGCCTCACCGAGGCCTTCACCGGCAAGACGGCGCAAATCCGCGTGCCGTCCTCGGTGTCCTGCGATACCTGCAGCGGCTCGGGCGCCAAGCCTGGCACCGCACCCAAGACGTGCTCCACCTGCGGTGGGCATGGCGCCGTCAGGTCCCAGTCCGGCTTCTTCACGGTGGAACGCACCTGCCCCAGCTGCCAGGGCCGCGGCCAGGTGATCTCCGATCCCTGCAAGGACTGCGGCGGCCAGGGCCGGGTAACGCGGGAGCGGACGCTGTCAGTCAACATCCCGGCCGGCGTTGAGGATGGCACGCGCATCCGCCTTGCGAGCGAGGGCGAAGCCGGGCTTCGCGGCGGGCCTTCGGGTGATCTCTACATTTTCCTTTCGGTCAGGCCGCATGAGTTCTTTCAGCGTGACGGGGCGGATCTGTTCTGCAAGGTGCCCGTCTCCATGACGGTTGCCGCCATGGGCGGCGACATCGAAGTGCCGACCATCGACGGCAAGAAGATGCGCGTCTCGATTCCGGAAGGCACGCAGACCGGCAAGCAGGTGCGCCTCAAGGCCAAGGGCATGCCGGTGCTGCGCTCGTCCCAGATGGGCGACATGTATATTCAGGTGGCGGTGGAGACGCCGGTCAATCTCTCCAAGCGCCAGCGCGAACTGCTGAAGGAGTTCGACAAGGAAGCCCGCAACAACAGTCCTGAGTCGGAAGGCTTCTTCGCCAAGGCCAAGGCCTTCTGGGACGGGTTCGGCGGATAGGCTTGTGCAGTCTTTGCGTGCTCCCGCTGAAGCGGGAGAGGCCATAGGCGAACGTCGACCAGCGTCCGCTCAGTCGACCTTCTCGCCAGGGTAAACGCCCCAGAGCTTGTCTTGTTCGACATAGCCTTCATAGCCGGCGGCGGAGAGTGCACACCAGTTGCCGTCGCAGGCTTCGACCTCGGCGACCACGCCGGTGCCGACCGTCGCCACGAGGCCGGTGCCTTCGCCCGCGCCGCTGTGCAGGGGTAAGCTTTGCCCCTGCTTCCACGGGGCAATCACCGCGGTGCGCTTGCCCGACAGCATGTTCTGCAGGATCCAGCCTTCCGAGCCATCGGAATCGCGCACGCGCCGCCAGTTCTCGAATTCGGCCACGATTTCCACCGGCAGGCCCTTGCGTTGGAACACCCAGGCCACGGCGTGATCGCTCGAAGGACCGCGGCGCACATTCACTTTTTCTGCCTTGAGCGACACAAAGCGCGGAATCGGAAGGCCCGATGGGCCGACTGGGCGCGGCGCGGCGGTGCCGATCGAGCCTGTCACGTCCCCGGGGGCGGCGGGCGGAACCGAATCGGCGCGGTTGCCGAACACCGACCAGCCGATCGCACCGGCAAGGGCGACGCAGGCAGCCGTCACCATGATGGAGCCGAAACGCCGATGTCTGGCCGGACCTTCAGCCATGATCTCCGAATTCCCCTGAATGTGCGCGTGTCCGCACATCGCACGCGCGGACGTCACCTTGTTCGACACAATGCCTGTTTACACCACGCGCCCTCCTGTGCCAACGGAAGGAGCGGATTGGATGGATGACAGGATTGATCCGCCAGAGTTAAGATTGGGTTGAGAGTTGTGACCGGAGCCAGGATTCCCGCATGAGCAAGCGCAAGCCCCTCGTCGTCGTTACCCGCAAGCTGCCCGACCTGGTCGAGACGCGGATGATGGAGCTGTTCAACACCCGTCTCAACGCCAGCGACGAGCCGATGGGCCGTGCCGAACTGGCCGAAGCGGTGAAGACTGCCGAAGTGCTGGTTCCCACCGTCACGGACCGGATCGACAAATCCGTGCTGATGCAGGCGGGCGAGCAGCTGAAGCTCATCGCCAATTTCGGCAACGGCGTCGACAACATCGATGTCGAAACGGCG
>JBIIGF010000454.1:0-2752 GCA_044236665.1 Aestuariivirga sp.
CGGCGACGGCCGGGGTCCAGCTTCAGGCGGCAGGGTTGGAGGAAAAGTGGGATTCCGGCCTTCGCCGGAGTGACGGGCGTTGAATGGCGGCGCCCTAGAGTTGGCCTTCCGCCGCGAGGCGCTTGTCGAGGTAGGTTGAGCAGGTCTTGGTCAGTTCCTCGATCTTGTCCTGGAAGAAGTGGTTGGCGCCGCTGATGACCTTGTGTTCGACAGCGATGCCCTTCTGCGTCTTGAGCTTGGAGACGAGGGTGTGCACGGCCTCGGGCGGTGTCACCGTGTCCTTCTCGCCATTCACGAACAGGCCGGAGGCCGGGCAGGGCGCAAGGAAGGAGAAGTCATAATGCTTGGCCAGCGGGGCCACCGAGATGAAGCCGGAGATTTCCGGGCGGCGCATCAGGAGTTGCATCGAAATCCACGCGCCGAAGGACACACCGGCGATCCAGCAGATCTTGGCCTCGCGGTTGAAGGACTGGAGCCAGTCAAGGGCGGAGGCCGCATCCGACAATTCGCCCGCGCCGTTCTCGAACACGCCCTGGCTGCGGCCGACGCCCCGGAAGTTGAAGCGCAGCACGGAGAAGCCGCGATTCTGGAACATCCGGTACAGGTCGTGCACGATGGGGTTGTTCATCGTGCCGCCGAAGGTCGGGTGCGGGTGCAGCAGGATGGCGATGGGCGAACCCGGAGCCTTGCAATGGTGGTAGCGCGCCTCGATGCGGCCCGCAGGCCCGCTGAAAATCACTTCCGGCATAAAGCTCTGGTCCTCATGGGATCGTCCGGCACGGAAATATCCGGTGGATGGGCCACCAAATAATTGACTCCTGTACTCGGGTTTTCTATATCCCTGTTTAGAATTATTCGAAACTGGCGGGGTTCCCGCCTGTTGACCACGCCTTTAGCACGGGGGCGGGGTTCAAAATCAAGGATTTCGTGCAGACGGGGCAGTGCTGAACGCCATGAAGATGAGCACCAAGGGCCGCTACGCCGTGATGGCGATGATCGACATTGCCGCGTCTTCCCACGGCGACCCGGTTTCGCTTTCGGAAATCTCGCTTCGGCAGGACATCAGCCAGGAATATCTGGAGCAACTGTTCGGCAAGCTTCGCAAGGCCAGGCTGGTGGAGAGCGCCCGCGGCCCCGGCGGCGGCTACCGGCTGGCGCGGGCCATGGGCGAAATCCCGATTGCCGAAATCATTGCGGCGGTGGACGAGGACCTGCAGTTCACCCGCTGCGGCGGCGATGCGGTGGAAGGCTGCGTGAAGGGGGAGCGCTGCAACGCGCATGACCTTTGGTCAAGCCTCGGCCGCCAGATGATGTATTTCCTTGCCTCCATCACGCTCGAGGATGTGGTGGAGAAGCGCAACCTGGCGCTGGCGGCCACCATCAAGCAGACGAAGGACCGCCACCCGGACCAGAGGCCCGCGGCGTGAGATGCTATCTCGACCATAACGCCACAGCGCCGCTGCGGCCGGAGGCGAAGGCGGCGATGCTCGCCGCGATGGAGCTTTGCGGCAACGCGTCCTCCATCCATGGCGAAGGCCGCGCCGCGCGCAAGCTTCTCGATGAGGCACGTGAAGCGGTGGCCCGCGCGGTGGGCGTCATCGCGCCCATGGTGGTGTTCACATCTGGCGGCACTGAAGCCAACAACATGGCGCTGAAGGGCGCCCCCGTGGAACGGCTGATCGTTTCCGCCATCGAGCACCCGGCTGTGCTGGAGGCTGCCAGGGCCTCGGGCAAAGCAGTGGAGATCATTCCGGTTACGTATCAGGGCGTCATCGATCTCGGCGCACTGGAGGAGATGCTGCCCGGCCCGAAGGCGCTGGTGAGCGTGATGCTGGCCAACAATGAAACCGGCGTGATCCAGCCTTTGGCTGACGTGGTACGCCTCGCGCAGGTTCATGGCGCGCTGGTCCATACGGATGCCGTGCAGGCGCTTGGCAAGCTGCCGGTCAATTTCGGCCTGCTCGGCGTCGACATGATGACGCTCTCGGCTCACAAGCTGGGAGGCCCCGTGGGGGCTGGCGCACTGGTGATCCGCGATGGCCTTGCCATAGAGCCGCTGTTGCACGGCGGCGGGCAGGAACTGCGCCGCCGGGCCGGCACGGAGAATCTCGCGGCGATTGCCGGGTTTGCCGCCGTGGCCCGCGCCGGCATGGATGTGAAGCCGCTGCGTGACAGGCTGGAAGCGGGGCTCGATGGCGCGGTGATTTTCGGCGCAGGGGCAGACCGCCTGCCGAACACCACCTGCTTCGCCATGCCTGGCCTCATGGCCGAAACGCTGCTGATGGCCTTCGACCTTGAGGGCATCGCGGTGTCATCGGGCTCTGCCTGCTCTTCCGGCAAGGTGGCGAAATCGCATGTTTTGGCGGCCATGGGGGCCGCACCAGAAATCTCCCAGGGCGCAATCCGCGTATCATTGGGATGGAACACGACAGAGGGGCAGATCGAAACGTTCATCGCGGCGTGGCGCCGGCATGTTCAGCGCCACAAGGCACGGGCAGCTGCTTGAGGTTTGGGAACAATGGCTGACATCGAAACCATCGAACTCGTCAAGGATATTGACGTCGACAAGTACAAGTACGGCTTCACCACCGATATTGAATCGGACTATGCGCCGAAGGGCCTGAATGAGGACACCGTCCGCTTCATTTCGGCCAAGAAGAATGAGCCGCAGTGGATGCTCGACCTGCGCCTTGAGGCATTCCGCCGCTGGCAGCAGATGGAGGAGCCGACCTGGGCCAAGGTCAGCTATCCG
>JBIIGF010000455.1:0-2748 GCA_044236665.1 Aestuariivirga sp.
GGGAGGGCGCGGCGCCATCATGTCGGCGCCGGGAAGCGAGGCCACAAAGTCCGAGATCAGGATGACCGCCCTGAGCCCCGCTTCCATGGCCATCAGCGGCAGTGTCTCGAGGCCGAGCGGCATCAGCAGTGCCGAGAGCAAGGCCATCGGCATGACGACGAGGCCCACCACCGGAATGGCTAGGCCATTCGCCAGAACGCCATAAGGCGCGATCCGCCCGAAATGATAGGCGGCGGGCAGAGAGGACGAAAAACCTGCGATGAAGGAGGTCGCAATGCTTACCGAGGCCGCCGTCACCAGCCAGAACACGGCGCGCAGGCTCCAGTGGCGTTGCCCCTTTTCCGGCGGGGGCCGCCCGGCCCGGAAACGGCTCCAGCCCTCGTGGAAGGCAACAAGGCCCAGCACGGCCAAGAACGACATTTGAAACCCCGCCTCCATCACCGCCTCTGGTTCGAGCGCCAGCACGATGAAGGCTGCGAGGGCGAGGTTGCGGACCGACAGGGCGGGCCTGTCCACCATCACCGCGAAGAACACCACCGCGATCATGATGAAGGAGCGCGTTGTGGCCACGCCGGAGTCGGCCAGCAGCATGTAGAACAGTCCGGCGAGAAGCGCCGCCGCGGCCGCCCATTTCTTGATCGGCCAGTCGAGCGCCAGCCGGGGAACAAGAGCCAGCGCCGCGCGCACCGCCGCGAAGACGCCCCCTGCGAGAAGCCACATGTGAAGTCCGGAGATCGACAGGATGTGGAACAGCCCGGACATCAGCAGGCTGCGGTTGATCTCCGGCGGGATGCTGCTGCGCTCGCCGGTGATCAGGGCTTCGGCAAAAGAGGCGTACGGCTCCTCAAGTGCGGCGTGAATGCGCGCACCCATGGCGCGCCTCACACCGGCGAGCCATTCGGTCATCACGGCGGTCCACGGCACGCCGCTGGGTTCGATGACGAGCGGCGCAGTGACCCGCCCCGTTGCGCCGATACCCTCGAACCACAGACTCCGGCCATAGTCGAAACCGCCCGGCTGAACGGGCGACGGTAGCGGCGACAGTCTTGCAGTGGCCGTGACCAGTGCGCCCAGCGCCGGCCTGCCGAAGTTCTCGGGCGAGGAGAGGCGAATCCTGTCAGGCATTCGGGCCGGGACGAGGCCTGCGATGGAGTTGGGCCTCACGATGATGACCAGGCGCTTGCGCGCCGCGTGGTCGACTGCCTCCACCCGGCCTGTCAGCCTCACCTCGCCGGATGTGGCCTGCAGCAGAGGGGCGGCGGCCATCTCGGCGCGGAACTTCGTAGCGGCAAAGCCGCCGCAAGCCATTGCAGCGAGCAGCAGCACCGGCACGGCACGGCCGAACCACATCAGGATCAGCGCCAAGCCGCCCAGCGCGGCGGCCAGCAGCAACGGAGGTTCCCTGCCAAGTGCGAAGTACAGACCCGCTCCGGCCGCGAAGGCCGGGGCCCACCACAGGAAGCCCCGCCCCCGTTGCGCCTCGGCCACCCGGCGAAGAAGCGCCCGCGCCATGCCACTCCCCTTAACAGCGCGCCGGGCCATGTGCTAAGCGGCGCCAGCAGGAACGCAATCACCTTCCCTTACGTCAGTCAATACGGAGAACGGCGTCATGTCATCGCCAGTCGTCACGCGCTTTGCCCCTTCGCCCACGGGCTACCTTCACATCGGCGGCGGGCGCACAGCGCTGTTCAACTGGGCCTATGCCCGGCGCATGGGCGGCAAGATGCTGCTCCGCATCGAGGATACCGACCGCGAACGCTCCACCGCAGCGGCGATTGACGCGATCATCGAGGGCCTGACCTGGCTGGGCCTCGACTGGGCCGGTGAACCCGTGTCGCAATTCGGACGCGCCGAGCGCCACCGCCAGGTGGCTGAGGAGTTGCTGGCTCAGGGCAAGGCCTACCGCTGCTACTGCACGCCGCAGGACCTCGAAGAGATGCGCGCGAAGGCCGAAGCCGAGAAGCGCCCCATCCGCTATGACGGCACCTGGCGCGACCGCGACCCCTCCGAAGCCCCGGCCGGCGTCCGGCCCGCCATCCGCTTCAAGGCCCCGCAGGAGGGCGAAACGGTGATCGAGGACGCGGTTCAGGGCCGTGTCGTCATCCCCAACAAGGACCTCGACGACCTCATCATCCTGCGCTCCGACGGCAACCCGACCTATAATCTTTCGGTCGTCGTCGATGACCATGACATGGGCGTGACCCACATCATCCGCGGCGTGGACCATCTCACCAATGCCGCCCGCCAGACACAGATCTACAAGGCCATGGGCTGGCGCGTCCCGCACATGAGCCACATCCCGCTCATCCACGGGCCGGATGGCGCCAAGCTCTCCAAGCGCCACGGGGCGCTGGGTGTGGAAGCCTACCGCGCCATGGGCTATCTGCCGGAGGCGATGCGCAACTATCTCGCGCGGCTCGGCTGGAGCCACGGTGACGACGAGATCTTCTCCACCGACCAGCTGGTCGAGTGGTTCAACCTCGACTCGATCGGCAAATCCGCCGCGCGCTTCGATTTCGCCAAGTTGGAAAACCTCAACGGCCACTACATCCGCCACACGCCGGACGACAGGCTGCTCCAGCAGTTCATCGACTTCCTGCCCCATGCCGAGGGCGGGCCGGAGATGAAGGCGAAGATCGACGAGGCCATGATGGCCAAACTCTACCGCGCCATGCCGGGACTCAAGGAGCGCGCCAAGACGCTGGTGGAACTGATGAAGGGTGCCCAGTTCCTGTTCGCCGCCCGCCC
>JBIIGF010000456.1:0-2746 GCA_044236665.1 Aestuariivirga sp.
TCTATTGCGGCGCCATCGGTTACATGGGCTTCAATGGCCGCAGCGACTTCAACATTGCGATCCGCACCGCGCAGTTCCATGCGGGCGTCGCCCGCGTACAGGGCGGCGGCGGCATCACCGCCCGCTCGCAGCCCGCCGCTGAATATGAGGAGAGCCTGACCAAGATCAGGCGGATCATGGAGGCGTTCCGGCCATGATCCTCATCGTCGACAACTATGATTCCTTCGTCCACAACGTGGCGCGCTATTTCGAGGAGTTGGGCGAGCACACCCATGTGGTGCGCAATGATGCGGTGACAGCGCAGGACCTGGCGGACGCCAAGGCCATCGTCATCTCGCCCGGCCCCTGCACGCCCGCCGAGGCCGGCCAGTCGATCGGCATCATGCGGGATTGGTCCGGCCGGCTTCCCATTCTCGGCATCTGCCTGGGCCACCAGGTGATGGGCGAAGTCTTCGGCGGCATCGTGAAGCGCGCGCGACGGCCGATGCATGGCGATTCCTCCGAGATCAATCATGATGGCGCGGGGCTTTTCGAAGGCCTGCCACAGCGCTTCAGCGCCGGGCGCTATCATTCGCTCATCGTGGACCTCGAAGGCCGCGACACGCCGCTGGAGATCACCGCCCGCAGTGATGAGGGCGAGATCATGGGGCTTCGCCACCGGAGCCACCCGACCTTCGGGGTGCAGTTCCACCCGGAATCGATCCTCACGGAAGGGGGTTATGACATGCTGCAGAACTTCCTGAAGGTGGCACGGTGAGCCGGGTGTGGTTCAATGGCGCGCTGACCGATGGGCCGCTGGCGCTGGACCGGTCAGACCGCGGCCTGCTGCTGGGCGATGGGCTGTTCGAGACCATTCTCGTCCTCAACCAGAAGCCCTTGTGGGGCAACATGCATTTCGCGCGGCTTGAGAGTGGCGCACAGGAACTGGGCATTCCCTTCGACCGCGACGGGCTGGACGATGCCGTGGCGGAGGTTCTGGACGAAGCACCCCGGAGCCATCAGGTGCTGCGGGTGACGCTGACGCGCGGCAGCGGCGTGCGGGGCCTTGGCGCAGATGGTGCGCGGCCGAGCCTCCTCATCACGCTCGACCCCTTCGACCCCGCGCTGATGTTCCAGCCGGTGTCGCTCGTCACGGCGTCGGTCCGCCGCAACCCGCAGTCGGTTTCCGCGCGGCTGAAGACGCTGTCCTATGTCGACAACATCGCCGCCGCGCGCGAGGCCGCGGCACAGGGGGCGGAAGACGCCCTGCTGCTCAACACCAAGGGCCATGCGGCCTGCTCGACCATCGCCAATCTCTTCCTTCTGAAAGGCGGGACGCTGGTTACCCCGGCGCGCGACCAGGGCATCCTGACGGGCGTGATGCGGCAGGCGCTGGTCCACACGGCCGCCCGCCTTGGCCTTGCCGTCGAGGAGCGGGTGGTGAAGCCCGCCGAACTCAAGAAGGCCGATGCGGTATTCCTCACCAACAGCCTGCGCTTCATCCGCCCGGTCACGGCGCTGGATGGCAGGGCGCTGGCGACGGCCGATCTCTCGAAGCTCGGTGACAGCCTGTGCGCCACCGCGCGGCTGCAATGCGGCCATGATCCGCGATTGATTTGGACAGGCCCGGCAGCTAAGCCTCAGGCCAAGCAGAAAGGATAGCCTCCCCATGAAATTCTTTGCCGATACCGCCGAAGTGAAGGACATTCAGGAACTGAATGACCTGGGCCTGCTCGATGGCGTCACCACCAATCCCTCGCTGATCGCCAAGTCGGGCCGCCAGTTCAAGGATGTGATCGCCGAGATTTGTCAGATCGTCGAAGGTCCGGTGTCGGCCGAGGTCGTGTCGCTCGATTACGAGGGCATGATGCGCGAAGCCGCCGACCTCCGGAAGATCGCCAAGAACGTCACGATCAAGGTGCCCCTGACGCTCGACGGCCTCAAGGCCTGCAAGGCGCTTTCCTCCGACGGCTGCATGGTGAATGTCACGCTGTGCTTCTCGGCCAATCAGGCGCTGCTGGCCGCCAAGGCGGGTGCGACGTTCATTTCCCCCTTTGTCGGCCGCCTCGATGACATCCATCTCGATGGGACGGAACTCATCGCAGAGATTCGCCAGATCTATGACAATTACGCCTTCGACACCGAGATCCTCGCCGCGTCCGTGCGCACCGCGCTGCATGTGAAGCAGGTGGCGCTGATCGGCGCCGATGTCGCCACCTGCCCGCCCGCCGTCATCAAGGCACTGGTCAAGCACCCGCTCACCGACAAGGGCATCGAGCAGTTCCTCGCCGATTGGAAGAAGACCGGCCAGACGCTGTAAGGCTGAACTGTCACCATGTCCTCTCCATCCGTCATCCCGGCGCAGGGCATGATCTGAATGGGCATCATCCTTCAGGAATATGAGCGCCGCCGCGATGGCGGCTTGCTCAAGCCCGATGCCGCGCAGTTGCCTGTCGTTGCGAAGCTCGATGTACTTGGCGAAGAACTGAAGGCCATGCCGAAGCCCGGCGGATTGCTGGGCTTCCTCAAAAAGGCCCCGCCACCGCCGCGTGGCCTCTACATCCACGGCGAGGTTGGCCGCGGCAAGACCATGGTGATGGACCTGTTCTTCGCCGTGGCCCCGGTGGAGCCCAAGCGCCGGGTGCATTTCCATGCCTTCATGCAGGAGGTGCACAAGCGCCTGTTCGCCGCCCGCCAGTCCCACACGCAGGATGCGATTGCACCGGTGGCCAGGGATATCGCGCGGGAGGCGAAGCTGCTCTGCCTC
>JBIIGF010000457.1:0-2737 GCA_044236665.1 Aestuariivirga sp.
ACTTCTCGATGTTGGTCATGGCGGCCACGGCGCGGCCGATGGTCGACTTCTCAGTCTGGTCATCGTCCCCGGCGAGGTGGGCGCGGCTCTCGTCCATCGCCGTCACCTTGCCCAGTTCATTGACCGTGGTGTCGATCATGTAGGCATGTTCCTCGGCGCGCTTCGAGAGGTCCGACGAGGCGGACGCGATTTCACGCGTCGCCGACTGGATCGTCTCGATGCTGCCGTTGATCGCCGACATGGCGTGCTGCACCTGGTCGGCCGCGGCGTTGAAGTCGGTCACGAGCTTCGCATAGTCGAGCGGCAGGTCGTCATGAATGCGGATGGTCAGGTCCTTGTTGGCGAGCCGCTGCAACGCCTGACCGATGGAGGAGACGATCAGCGCGCGCTCGTTCTTCAGCGCCATTTCCTCGGCACGCTTGGCCTCGGCCTCGGTGGCCTTGCGGCGGGCTTCCGATTCATCGAGATAGACCGAGATGGCGAGATCCATGTCAAGGAGCGTCGCCTTGATGAGGGCGGTGAGCGTCTGCTCCACCTTGGCGCGGCCACCGCCGAGCGAGGGCCACTTTGCCTTCAGCACGGCGGAGACGAGCCCGCTCAGCACCATGGCATAGCCACCGATGTACCAGCGCGGATCAAGCCCGATGCGGGCATGCGTCTTGCCGACGCGGCGCACCTTGGCGGTGTAGGTCTCCGTGAAGTCGCCCTTCGAGATGATCTCCCAGTGGTCGAGCTGCGCCTTCTTGGCGCGCGCCGCATCCTGCGGGGTGGCGAAGAAATGCGCCACCGCCGGGGTACGTGAAAGCTGCAGGTAGAACTGGTCGAGCAGCGGCGGCAGCGCCGACATGACGATCTCGCGCGAGTCGTTCAGGTCCTTGCGTGCCTGGGCGCCCAGCTGGATGAAACTCAAGCGGCCTGAAAGTTCGTCTTCCAGCATCGCGTCATTGGTGGCCACGGCAAATCTCCTGCATGCGTTGAACGGATGAGGCGCACTATGTGCGGCGCGCCTTGCAGGAAACTTGTGGCGGTCAAACAAAAGGGCGGCCTTGCGGGCCGCCCTTTCCACACAGTCAACCGCAGGAAGAGATCAGGCTTCTTCCTCGTCCTGCACCATGGCCTGGAGTTCGTCCTTGGTCACGGTCTTGTCGGAGACCTTGGCCTTGGCGACGATCGCATCCACCACCTTCTGCTCGAAGATGGGGCCGCGCAGTTCCATCATGGCGCCGGGGTTCTTGCGGTAATAGTCGATCACCATCTTTTCCTGGCCGGGGAACTGGCGCATGCGGTTCATCAGCGCGTTCTGCAGCTCCTGCTCGGAAACCTGCACGCTCTCCTTCTCGCCCATCGTGCCGAGCACGAGGCCGAGGCGCACGCGGCGCTCGGCGATGGCGCGGTATTCCTTGCGCGCGTCCTCTTCGGTGGTGTTCTCATCGGCGAAGGTCTTGCCGGAGCGGTTCATCTCGCCCTGCAGCGCATTCCAGATGCCGTTGAACTCGGCGTCCACCAGCTTCTCCGGCAGGTCGAAGGAATATTCCTTGTCGAGCGCGTCCAGCACGTCGCGCTTCAGCTTCATGGCGGTCATCTGGCCGAATTCGGCACCCATGCGCTCCTTCACCATGTCCTTGAGCTTGGACAGGTCCTCGAAGCCCATCTTCTTGGCGAACTCGTCATCGATCGCGGCTTCCTTCGCACCCTCGACCTTCGTCACCTTGGTGGCGAATTCGGCGGGCTTTCCGGCGAGTTCGGCAACGCCGTAGCTCTCGGGGAAGGTCACCTTCACGGTGACATCGTCGCCGGCCTTGGCGCCGACGAGTTGCTCCTCGAAGCCGGGGATGAACTGGCCGGAGCCGAGTTCAAGCGCCACGTCCTCGGCGGTGCCGCCCTCGAAGGCCACGCCGTCGATGGTGCCGGTGAAGTTGATGGTCACGCGGTCACCCGTGGCAGCAGCGCCGTCCTTGTCCTCGAAGGCCTTGGACTGCGAGGCGATGCGGGTCAGCGTCTCGCCGATCTGGTCTTCGCTCACCTCCACCACATGGCGGGTGAGTTCGAGGCCCGAATGGTCCTTGATGTCGAAATCCGGAATGATCTCGAAGGCCACCGAGAAGGCGAGGTCGCCCTTGCCGTCCATCACGGCCTTCACCTCGGCTTCATCCTCCGGAAGCTTCACCTCCGGCTGGTAGGCCGGCTTCAGCTTCTTCTCTTCGAGCAGCGCCTTCGACTTGGCATCGATGGTGTTCTGCACAACCTCGGCCATGGCTGACTGGCCATAGACGCGCTTCAAATGGTTCACCGGCACCTTGCCGGGACGGAAGCCCTTGATGTTGGCGCGCTTCGACAGGTCAACGAGCTTGGCGTTCAGTTCCTGATCGAGTTCGGCGGCGTTGACCACCACCTTGTATTCGCGCTTGAGGCCAGCGCTGAGAGTCTCGGTAACCTGCATCGTTCCTGCTTCCGTATCAATCAATGGGCCATGTGGCGCCGGTTGGGCTCAGCTCGTGCCTGGTGCGGGCGGAGGGACTTGAACCCCCACGGGTTTCCCCACTGGAACCTAAATCCAGCGTGTCTGCCAATTTCACCACGCCCGCGCACGAGCATAACCCCGGGCCGTTGCAATGGGCGCGGTCTATAGCAGAGGGGTTTTCTGGATGCCAGTGAAGAAAACGTGAGTGTTTTGAAGGGGGCCGCGGCATCAGCGGCGGAGCTGGCTCCAGGTCGACAGTCCGATCCCCGCCGCCAC
>JBIIGF010000458.1:0-2736 GCA_044236665.1 Aestuariivirga sp.
ATATTTCATCTGCGCCTTCATGCCGGCGGTTCCGGCATACATCTCGGCGCGGATGCCGGCGGAACGGAGTTGCTGCACCATGCGCCAGTAATCGCCCTGCCGGTCCTTGTCCATGACGAGCACGACGACGGGCGCAAGCGTTGCCGCTTCTTCCGCCTTGCCAGCGAGCTTCAGCGCCGAATAGAGGCGCGACACGCCGATCGAGAAGCCGGTGGCGGGCACCTGCTGGCCGGTAAAGCGCGCCACCAGATCATCATAGCGGCCGCCACCGCCGACCGAGCCAAAGCGCACGGTGTGGCCATCCTCGTCCTTCGTCTCCATCAGGAGTTCGCATTCGAAGACGGGGCCCGTGTAGTATTCGAGGCCGCGCACCACGGAAGAATCATAGCGGATGCGGTCCGCGCCATAGCCAGCCGCCGCGAACAACGCCTGCATGGCTTCGAGATCGCGCAAGCCGTCTTCACCATTCTTGCTGCCGCTGACGAAGCTGGCATCAAGGTCCGTGGCGGTGGCAAAGGCGAGACTCGCCTCGATTTGCTTGGCATTGAGGCCAGCGCCCTTGGTGAAGTCACCCGAGTCATCCTTGCGGCCTTCGCCAAGCAGAAGGGCCACGCCCTCCTTGCCGAGACGGTCCAGCTTGTCGAGGGCGCGAAGCCAGGTGAGCTTCACCTCCTCACCAATGGCAAAGGTTTCGGTGAACCCGTCCAGCAGCTTGCGGCTGTTGAACTTCATCACATACTGGCCGCGCGCGAGGCCCAGTGCCTCCATCGTGTCCGCCGCCATCATGCAGACTTCGGCGTCCGCGACCGGCGAGGCGGAGCCCACCGTATCGGCGTCGAACTGCATGAACTGGCGGAAACGGCCGGGACCGGGCTTTTCATTGCGGAACACCCAGCCCTGCCGGTAGCTGCGGTAGGGCGTGGGCAGCTTCTGGCTGTTCTCGGCCACATAGCGGGCGAGCGGCGCCGTCAGGTCATAGCGGAGCGACAGCCACTGGTCGTCATCGTCCTGGAAGGAGAACACGCCGGCATTGGGCCGGTCCTGGTCGGGCAGGAATTTTCCGAGCGCATCCGTATACTCGATGAAGGGCTGCTCCACCGGCTCGAAACCATAGGTCTCGTAAACCTGCTGGATCTTCGCCAGCATGGCGCGCACGCCGCGGATCTCATCCGGGCCAATATCGCGGAAGCCCTTGGCAACGCGGGCCTTCGGGCGGTGTTCTTTGCTCATCTCGGGACAACTCGCTGAATTGGCGGGTTATCTAGAGGAACGGGGGCTTCGGGGCAACAACTCCTGTCCGACACCCCGGCGCAGGCCGGGGTCCCGCTTCGGACATCACCCATGCGGGCAGACAGCCGGATCCCGGCCTGCGCCGGGATGACGGCCCTACAGGGCCGTCACTTGTCCCGCACCACCGTCTGGAACTGCTCGCCCAGCCCATCGACGCAGATGCGCATCGTGTCGCCAGGCTTCAGGAAGCGCGGCGGCTTCATGCCCATGCCGACGCCGGGCGGCGTGCCGGTGGTGATGATGTCACCCGGCATCAGGGTGAAGAATTCCGAGAGATAGGCCACGATGTGGGCAACACCGAACACCATGGTGGCGGTGGAGCCGTTCTGCACGCGCTTGCCGTTGAGTTCCAGCCACATGGTGAGCTTCTGGGGGTCCTTCACCTCGTCCGCCGTGACAAGCCAGGGGCCGACGGGTCCGAAGGTGTCGTAGGACTTGCCCTTGGTCCACTGGCCGGACCGCTCCGCCTGGAATTCGCGCTCGGAGAGATCATTGATGGTGCAATAGCCCGCCACATATTTCAGCGCGTCGGCCTTCTTGATGTTCTTGGCCCGGGTGCCGATGATGACGCCCAACTCCACCTCCCAGTCCGACTTCTTGGACTTGGGCGGGATCGTCACATCATCATTGGGCCCCGAGAGGCAGCTCACCTGCTTGGTGAAGACCACGGGCTCCTTCGGAACCTGAAGGCCCGACTCGGCCGCGTGGTCGGAATAGTTGAGGCCAATGGCGATGAACTTCTGCGGATTGGCGACGCAGGCGCCGATGCGCGGCTTGCCGCGTACGAGGGGCAATGATTCCGGCTTGATCTTGCGGAGCCGCGCCAAGCCCTTCGGGCCGATGACGTCACCCGTGATGTCCGGCACGATGGCGGAGAGATCGCGGATCTTGCCATCCTTGTCGAGAAGGCCCGGCTTCTCCTTGCCCTTCGGGCCGTAACGCAGCAGCTTCATGAGGTTCCCCCAGCGTTCTTGTTGATGGCCGCAACATGGCGGCGAATGGCGTTCAAGTCAAAAGCTTACCGGACGATAATGACATGCATGTTCTTCGGCCCATGCGCGGGCCGGACGATCGTCTGCTCGATGTCGGCGGTGCGCGAGGGACCTGAAATCATGTTCACCGTGCGCGGCATGGCGCCTTCGCCATAGACGCCGCGCAGCTTCGTCCACGCCTCTTCATAGGAGGCGAACAGGGCGGGGGCCTCCAGCACGACAATATGCGCCTCGGGCAGGAAGTTGAGCGTCGTCGGATTCTCCGGTCCCGAAAGCTGGATGATGGTGCCGGATTCGACCACGCCCGCGAAGGCGCGGGTGACGGAGGCGCGGTCAGACTCATGCGCGCGGCCCTCCACCACCTCAAGCGCGCCGCCGCGATGCCACGGAAGCCTGGCGAGCACGGGGTCAGACCCGCGCCTGACATGGGCGGGCAGATTGGTGTTGCGGAGAT
>JBIIGF010000459.1:0-2734 GCA_044236665.1 Aestuariivirga sp.
AAAAAGTCAAATGTGGAAAATCGGACCAGCCTAGGCTCGCCCCATCAGACAGGAGGATTTCCATGCAGCCCAAAGTCATCATCACCTGCGCCGTGACCGGAGCCGGAGACACCGTCGGCAAGCACCCCGCCATTCCGGTGACGCCGGAGCAGATCGCCAATTCGGCGCTCGAAGCGGCCAGCGCCGGGGCCACCATCGTGCATTGCCACGTCCGCGAGCCTTCGACGGGCAAAGGCTCCCGCAAGGTCGAATACTACGCGGAGGTGATGGAGCGTATCCGGGCGAAGAACAAGGAGGTCATCATCAACCTGACCGCCGGGATGGGCGGCGACGTGGAAGTCGGTTCGGGCGCCAAGCCACTCGAATTCGGCCCGGGCACCGATTGCGTCGGCCCCGAGGAGCGCCTGATCCATGTGAAGGAACTCCGTCCCGAGCTCTGCACGCTCGATTGCGGCACGCTGAACTTCGGCGATGGCAATTCCATCGTGGTGCAGACGCCCGCCCAGCTCCGCGAACAGGCGGCACTCATCAAGTCCTACGGCGTGAAGCCGGAAATGGAAATCTTCGACTCGGGCAATCTGTGGTTCGCCAAGCAGCTTTGCGCCGAAGGCCTGATCGACGGCCCGCCGCTGTTCCAGCTCTGCCTCGGCATTCCGTGGGGTGCGCCCTATGACAGCGAAACGATGGCCTATCAGAAGGCACAGCTGCCGGAAGGCGCCATCTGGGCGGCCTTCGGCATCGGCCGCAACGAGTTCCCCGCCGTGGCGCAGGCCGTTCTGCTCGGCGGCCATGTGCGCGTCGGCCTTGAGGACAATCTCTGGCTCGAGCGCGGCGTGCACGCCTCCAACGGTACGCTGGTCGAGAAGGCCGTGAAGATCATCGAGATCCTCGGCACCAAGGTCGCCACGCCGGATGAAGGCCGCGAGATCCTGAAACTGAAGCCGCGCCGCTGATTGATACTCCCTCCCCCTTGTGGGGAGGGGAAACACAAACCGGGATAAACACATGACCCACCCCATCAAGACTGTCGGCATCGCCGGAACCGGGCTCATCGGCGCGGGCTGGGCGGCACGCCTTCTGTTCCGCGGCTTTGACGTCATCGCCTATGACGTCTCGCCCGCCGCCGAGGCGAAGCTCAAGGCGCAGATCGCCACCGCCTGGCCCTCGCTCGAGGCGCTGCTCGGCAAACCGAAAAAGGAGGGCAAGCTCTCCTTCACCACCGATCTTGCCGAAATGGCCACCAAGGCCGACTTCATCCACGAGGCCGCGCCCGAGCGTGAGGACCTGAAGATCAAGCTGTTCCGCGATATCGACGCGGCTGCGGCCCCGCATGTCATCATCGCCTCCTCCTCCTCGGGCTTCCTGCCCACCAACCTGCAGAGCCAGTGCAAGCACCCGGAGCGCGTGATCATCGGTCACCCGTTCAACCCGGTCTATCTGCTGCCGCTGGTTGAGACCGTGCCGGGCGAGAAGACCTCCTCCGAGGTCATGGACCGCGCAGGCCATTACTTCGAATCAATCGGCATGCATGTGCTCCGGCTGAAGAAGGAGATCATGGGCTATATCTGCGACCGCCTGCAGGAAGCCCTGTGGCGCGAGGCACTGCACATCCTCAACAAGGACATCGGCACCACCGGCGACATCGACGACTCGATCGTTTATTCGGCGGGCATGCGCTGGGCCTTCATGGGGTCCTTCCTCACCTATCACCTCGCCGGTGGCCCCGGCGGAATGCGCGACTTCATCAAGCAGTTCGACCCGACGCTGGAACTGGACTGGACCGACCTCAAGTTCCCAAAGTGGAACGAGACGCTGGAGAAGCGCCTCGTCGAAGGCTGCGAGGCGCAGGCCGGTGGCCGCTCGGTGGCCGAAATCGAGGCAAAGCGCAATGCCGTGCTGGTCGACATGATGAAGGTGTTCCAGAAACATGGCATCGGCGCGGGACTGGTGCTGGACCGGGAACTGAAATCGCGCGAAAGCTGACGGTCAGAACCGGGAGGACAGAATGGCACAGCAACGTGTGATGATCACCGCCGCGGCCGATGGCATCGGCAAGTCCATTGCCAGGGCTTTCGCCGCTGAAGGTGCAAAAGTCCATATCTGCGACGTGAACGAGGAGGCACTGGCGAAATTCCGCGCCGAGTTCCCTGCCATCACGGCCAGCAAGGTGAATGTGCGCAATGAAGCGGAAATCGACGCCTGGTTCGATGCGGCGCTGAAGGACCTCGGCGGTCTGGACGTTCTGGTGAACAATGCAGGCATCAAGGGGCCGACAGCACCGGTCGAGGATGTGGAACTCCCCGAATGGCGCGAGTGCCTCGAGATCTGCCTTGATTCCTACTTCCTGTGCGCACGCCGCGCCGCACCGGTAATGAAGGCTCAGAAATCCGGCCTCATCCTCAACATGTCGTCGAACGCCGGGCAGTTCGGGTTCGGCAACCGCACGCCCTATGCGGCAGCGAAATGGGGCGTGATCGGCCTCACCAAGTCGCTCGCCATCGAACTGGGCCGCGACAATGTCCGCTGCAATGCCATCTGCCCTGGTTCCGTGAAGGGCGACCGCATCAACCGCGTGATTCAGGGAGAAGCCGACGTGCGCGGCGTGCCTTTCGAGGTGGTGGCAAGGGAGATCGTCGGCAACCAGTCGCTCGAACGTCTGACGGAGGCGCACGAGGTCGCAGCGCTTGCGGTGTTCCTCGCCTCCCCCGCCGCCTTCATGATCAACGGCCAGGAC
>JBIIGF010000460.1:0-2728 GCA_044236665.1 Aestuariivirga sp.
GCGACATCTTCTCGCTCGGCTGCCTTCTCTATTTCTTCGCCACGGGCACGCGGCCATTCGGCGACCCGCTGAAGCTGAAGGGCCTGAAGCAGCGGCTGTGGCGCGATCCGGTGCCGCCGCGCAAGCTGAACCCCGCCATTCCACCGTGGTTTCAGGAAATCGTGTTGCGTTGCCTCGAAGTGAAAGCCGGGCGGCGCTACCCCACTGCGGCGCAACTCGCGCATGATCTTCGCCATCCTGATCAGGTCGTGCTCACCCAGCGCGCCGCGAAGATGAATCAGGACGGATTCTTCGCGGTCCTGAAGCGCAAGGGCGAACCGCCAATGAGCCTCATCGACAGCCCGCCATCGCGCGGGGCGGAGGTGTCAGACGCGCCCATCGTCACCGTTGCGGTGAACCTTGACGACATGACGCCGGAACTTGCCGACAAGTTGCGGCGCACGGCGCTTCGCATTCTCGAACGTTCGCCTGATGCGCGCCTCTCCGTGCTCAATGTCCTGAAGCTCAACCGCATCGCCCTGGACCAGACGCTGGACGAGGATGGCAACAACAAGCATGTGCAGCGCCTCGTCGATCTCAAGGACTGGGCGCGGCCCATGAAGCTGGGGCAGGGTCGCGTCACCTTCCATGTGCTGGAAGCCATCGACCCCGCCGACACGATCCTCGACTATGCGCGCGTCAACAACGTCGACCATCTGGTCATGGGCGCGCGCGCCAATTCCACCATGCGCAAGCTCTTGGGCAGCGTATCGGGAAAAGTGGCGGCGGAAGCGCCGTGTTCCGTCACCGTGGTCAGGAACCGCGAGGCCGAGCAATAAAAAAGGACCGGATCACTCCGGTCCTTCACGTCAGATCACCTGATGATCGGCTGATCTTATTCAGCAGCCTTGTCGGCCGAAAGGCCCACGGCGCGCTGCTTCTCGGCGATACGGGCCGACTTGCCGGTGCGGCCGCGCAGGTAATAGAGCTTGGCGCGGCGCACGGCACCGCGGCGCACGACCTTGATCGAGTCGATCATCGGCGAGTAGATCGGGAACACGCGCTCCACGCCTTCGCCATAGGACATCTTGCGGACGGTGAAGTTCTCGTTCAGGCCGCCGCCGGACCGGGCGATGCACACGCCTTCATAGGCCTGCACGCGCGAGCGCTCGCCTTCCTTGACCTTCACATTGACGATAACCGTGTCGCCCGGGCCGAATTCCGGCACGGCGCGCTGGGCGGCCACAACTGCAGCCTGCTCTTTTTCGAGCTGAGCGATGATATCCATTGACTGTCTTCCTTAAAGGGATGGGGGCCTATACCCTCAACCCGGTTCAAAATCAAATCTTTCCCGACTCGCCGGCCCGTTCAAGGGCCTGCCACAAATCGGGCCGTCTGGCCCTGGTCAGGGCTTCGCGCCGCTCCTGCTTCCACCGGGCAATCGCCTTGTGGTCGCCGGAGAGCAAAACCCCGGGAATTTCAGCACCTTCCCAGATATTGGGCTTGGTGTAGTGCGGGTGTTCCAGAAGCCCGCCCTCGAAGCTCTCCTCCTCACCCGACGCGTGGCTCCCCATCACGCCGGGCAGGAGCCTCACCACCGCGTCCAGCAGCACGAGGGCGGCCGGTTCGCCGCCGGAGAGGATGTAATCCCCAACCGACACTTCGCGAAGGCCCCGCCGCGCGATCACCCGCTCATCCACGCCCTCGAAACGGCCGCAGACGATCAGGCAACCCGGTCCCGCCGCCAGTTCCCGCACCAGGCCCTGCCTGAGGGGCTCGCCGCGCGGGCTCATCAGAAGCCTCGGGCCCTCATGCGGGGCGGCATCGATCGCCGCCGCCAGCACATCGGGCTTCAGCACCATGCCAGCGCCGCCGCCCGCCGGGTGGTCATCCACCGTCCGGTGCCGGTCGGTGGCGGAGGCCCGGATGTCGCGTGCGTCCAGTGACCAGATGCCCTGTTCAAGTGCACGCCCCGCCAGCGAGTGGCCCAGCGTGCCCGGGAACATCTCCGGAAACAGCGTCAGCACGGTGGCGTGGAAGCTCATCGCTCCTCGTCCTCCCGTTTCGCGTCGGCGTCGAGGTAGCCCTCGGGAAGATCCACCACCACCTTCTCCCCGTCCGCCTCCAGCACATAGCTGGCGGCGAAGGGAATGAGCACCGTGTCCTTGCGGCCTTCGACCTTCACGTCGATCAGGTCGCCCGCGCCGTAGTCCACCACGTCGATGATCTCGCCAAGACGCGCGCCATCTACGAGGTGAACGGGGCGCCCGATGAGGTCATGGATATAGACCTCATCCTCGTCCGGTTCCGGAAGCCTGCTGCGCGGCACGAAGAGTTCCGTGCCCCTCAACGCTTCAGCAGCGTTGCGATCCGTCACGCCTTTCAGGATGGCGAGGACGCCTTCCTTCTGGGGCCGGATCTTCACCACCTCGAGCTTTTGCCCCTTCGCCGTTTCAAGCGGCGAATAGGAAACGAGCGCCTGCGGATCGGTGGTGAAGCTTTTCAGCTTCACCTCGCCCCGGATGCCGTGCGCTCCCGTAATGGCGCCGACGAGAACCATGTCCTTCTTCATTCCGCGCCCCCACGCAGTGGGGGAGAGGGCAGGGTGAGGGGGTGGTTCAACGCGCACATCGCCAGAAGCCGGAGCCCGGGTCCAACACCCCCCTCACCTTTATCCTCTCCCCCGGAAGGGGAGAGGAACAAGGAAGGATGGTGCTTGGGCAGCTTAGCCGTTGGCAGCTTCAGCCGC
>JBIIGF010000461.1:0-2727 GCA_044236665.1 Aestuariivirga sp.
GATGTTGCGGCAATCATGCGAGAGCCGGGCCAGCGTCTCGACCGAGATGTTGGCGACCGTGCGGCCCGGCACGTTGTAAACGATGATCGGAATGTCCACCGCATCGGCAATCGCCTTGAAATGGGCATAGAGGCCATCCTGGGTGGGCTTGTTGTAATAGGGCACAACAACCAGCGCGGCATCAGCGCCCGCTTCCTTGGCGTGCACCGTGTATTCGATGGCCTCCATCGTCGAGTTGGAGCCCGTACCGGCGATGACCGGGACCCGGCCCTTCGCCTCGGCGATGCAGATCTCGATCACCTGCTTGTGCTCATCCGGCGTCAGGGTGGGGCTTTCGCCGGTGGTTCCCACCGGAACGAGGCCGTGCGAGCCCTGCTCGATCTGCCAGTTCACGAATTTCCGGAAAGCCTGCTCGTCAACCTTGCCATTCTGCATGGGGGTAATGAGCGCGGGGAACGAACCTCTGAACTGCAATGGGGCTACTCCGGTAATGACTTGGAAACCATGTGGGGCCTAATTTGCAAGGGCGTTTCCGCTGCCTGCAAACGGCGCGGCACCATAGACGTTTGCCAATGGAGCGGCAAGCGCCGAGCGGGGTGCCAGCCGAAGCCATTCTATGGGCACAATTGCAGCCTAGCGGCAGCGCGTGAGATATTGAGTCATGCCGTGATTGGATCGTCGATGCGTTTGAGCCGGTTTTTGCGTGTCAGCCTTGTCGCCCTTGCCGCGGCCACAGCCGTGGCGGCGCCCAGCCTCAATTCGGTCAGTGGCGGGGCGGTGCTGGCGGCTGAACAGCCCTCCGGCCTCGCCGTTCAGGCGGCAAAGCAGGCGCTGGCGGGCGATTTCGTGGCGGCCGGCGAAACCGCCCAGCGCTCGGGCGACATGGCAGCCGTCAAGCTCGTCGAACTGATCTACCTGCGCGACCACCCGAATGACGCGGGCTATCCGCGCATCATGAACTTTCTTGAGACGGCCCCGAACTGGCCGTTGACCGAGGCGCTGCGCAAGCGCGCCGAACGCTCGCTCTATGTCAACAAGGATCCGGCGGAACTGATCCTCGGCCATTTCGCCAAGCGAAAGCCGGTCACGCCGGAAGGCCGCCTGGCGCTGGCCCGCGCCCTGATCGCAACCGGCGATACCGATGGCGCGCGCGCCCAGGTGGTTGCGGTGTGGCTCAACCCGGACATCACCCCCGAACTCGAAAAGGCAACCGCCTCGGAATTCGGCAAACTCATCACCGCCGATGACCAGAAGCGCCGCATGTGGCGGCTGGTCTATGCGCAGGAAACCAACGCCGCCATCCGTGCGGCCAAGCGCCTTCCCAGCGAATACCAGAAGGCCGCCGCCGTGGCGCAGAAGCTGATCCGCGGCGAAGCCGGGGCCGACAAGCTCTATGCCGGGCTGCCCTCCGCCATGCGCAGTTCGCTGGGCATGAAATATGCCCTGACCCGCTTTCACCGGACCAAGGGCAACTTCCAGAAGGCCCGCGCCATCCTGCTGGAGGTTCCCGCCGATTCCGCCAAGATGGGCGACGCTGGCGCCTGGTGGGTGGAGCGCCGCATCGTGGCGCGCCGCTCGGTCGGCATCGAGGACCGCAACCCCAAGGCCGCCTATCAGATCGCCCGTGCCCATGGCATGGCGGAAGGGGAGGAAGCGCTGGAAGGCGAATTCCTTGCGGGCTGGATCGCGCTGCGCTTCCTGAAGGACCCGGACACCGGCCTCCGGCATTTCGACCGGCTGGCCCAGCTTGCTGAATCGCGCACCGAGAAGGCCCGTGCCGGATACTGGCGCGGCCGCGCGCTGGAGGCGATGGGCCGCAAGGGTGACGCGAAAGCCTCCTACCGGCAGGCCTCGGCCTACACGACCGTCTATTACGGCCAGCTCGCGCGGGAACGCATCGGCCTTGGCAAGGTTCCCGAGGAAATCGAAAGCGGCAAGGCCTCCGCTGCGGCGCGTCAGGCCATCGCCGAGGATGAGGTGGTGCGCGCCTTCAAGATCATGTCGGCGGCAGGCGCCAAGGGCGACCTCTTCATGTTCCTCTGGTCCTTTGCCAACCGCTTCGGCTCCACCGATGAGATGAACGCCGTGGCCGATGTCGTCTGGGACGCCGGCGGCGCCTACATGGCCGTGAAGCTCTCCAAGGCGGCGGCCCAGCGCAATATCGACATTGATTCCTGGGGCTATCCGGTGCGCGCCCTGCCCGACTGGAAGCAGATCGGCCGCCCGGTCGAGAAGCCGCTGGTCTATGCGCTCTCGCGGCAGGAAAGCGAATTCAACCCCAATGCCGGCAGCACGGCCGGCGCGCAGGGGCTGATGCAGATCATGCCGGGCACCGCGAAGCTCATCGCCAAGCAGCATGGCATTGCCTACAACCCCAGTCAGTTGCTGAACCCGCAGCTGAACGTGCAACTGGGCGCCGCCCACCTTGGCGACCTCATCGCCAAGCATGGTGGCTCCTATGTTCTGACGCTGGTGTCCTACAATGCCGGACCCCGCCGCTCGCGCGAGTGGATCGAACAATATGGCGACTTCCGCACCGGCGAGGCGGACCCGGTTGATTGGGTGGAGTCGATCCCCTTCCAGGAAACCCGGCAATATGTTCAGAAGGTGCTGCAGAACCTGCACATCTACCGCTCGCGGCTTGCCCCAAAGACAGTGCGGCCAATGACGGCGGATCTGATGCGCGGCGCCCGCGGGGCCGATCTCAACGTGTCGTCCACCTCCGCC
>JBIIGF010000462.1:0-2723 GCA_044236665.1 Aestuariivirga sp.
CGTGGCACTGGTGGGACCTTCAGGTTGTGGGAAATCAACCCTGCTTCGCATGATCGCGGGGCTGGAGGACATCTCCGGCGGCAGCATCCGGATCGGCGACAAGGTGGTGAACGGGCTTCAGCCGAAGGACCGCGACATCGCCATGGTGTTCCAGAACTATGCACTTTATCCCCACAAGACGGTCGCGGAGAATATGGGCTTTGCCCTGAAGCTCCGGAAGACGCCGAAGGCAGAGATCGACGCACGGGTGATGAAGGCGGCCGAAATCCTTGACCTCGTGCCGTATCTTAAGCGGTATCCGCGCCAGCTTTCGGGCGGCCAGCGCCAGCGCGTGGCCATGGGCCGCGCCATCGTGCGCGCCCCGCAGGTGTTCCTGTTCGATGAGCCGCTGTCCAACCTCGATGCCAAGCTGCGCGTGCAGATGCGCGCCGAAATCAAGGAACTGCACCAGCGGCTCCGTACCACGACCGTCTATGTGACGCATGACCAGGTCGAGGCCATGACCATGGCCGACAGGATCGTCGTGCTGCATGACGGCATCGTCGAGCAGATGGGAAGCCCGCTGGAACTCTACGACCGGCCAGCCAACCTGTTCGTGGCGGGCTTCATCGGATCGCCCGCGATGAACATGTTCAAGGGCACCATCCGGGGCGGCGCCACGCCGTGGTTCGAGGCGAAGGATGGTACGCGCCTGCCGCTTGCGAGCGCGCCCGCGGGTTCCGACGGGCTGGAAGCAGTCTATGGCATACGCCCCGAGCACCTGACGCTGGGCGGCGAGATGAAGCCCATCGTCACCGTCATCGAGCCGACGGGAGCTGAAACCCAGGTGATCGCCAGGATCGCCGGCGAAAAGATCATCGGCGTGTTCCGCGAGCGGGTGGGCGTGAAGCCCGGCGAGGCGATTGCCCTTTCGCCGGATCTCTCGCTCGTTCATCTGTTCGATGCGAAGACCGGCAAGCGCCTGTCCTGACGCCTGATTTTGTGCGCCGCATATATTGCGCCGCACGACAAGTTTCGCGCAACGGCGGCTTTCGCAAGCGCGTTTCGTTGACATTGGGAAATGGTGTTGCATAGTCGGCGCAGCGTCCAACGACAGCCAATCAACGAACCACGCAACCTTGCAGAGCCTGCGAGCGAAATTGCACCACGACGCAACGGACGCACACAGGGAGGACCCAAATGAAGATTGAACTCTACAACATGATGATGAGCCGCCGCGGCATGCTGAAGGGCGCTGCCGGGGCTGCCGCGCTGGCTGCCGTGGGCGGCCCGCTGACGAACGTGCGCACCGCTTTCGCCCAGGATGACCTGCGCGCCGCGATCCTCAAGATCCCCGGCGTGGGCGCCGGCCAGCCCACCGATGCCGACTGGCAGAAGGTTGGCGAAATGTGCCTTGGCCCGACCAAGCAGAATGTGCAGGAAGGCGAATTCAAGGGCGTTGAGCTGTCCTTCATGGGCCTCAACAACCAGAACGTCCACAACGTGCTGTTCCGCGGCCTGTCCAAGGCCTGGGCCGACTACACCGGCGCCACCATCAACTGGATCGACCTCGCGCAGGCCGACTACAATGCCCGCCTGCAGCAGTCGATCGCCACCGGCACGGTGGACTTCGACGTGATCGAGATGGGCGCGCCCTTCGAAGGCGACGTCTGCGGCAAGGGCCTTGCCTCCGAAATGCCCGACTGGGTGAAGCAGCAGATCGACATGGACGACTATGTCGGTTACCTCAAGGCCCCCGTCGGCACCTGGAACGGCAAGACCTACCGCGTCTCCTGCGATGGCGACTGCCATAACTTCAACTACCGCACCGACGTGTTCTCCGATGCCGCACTCGCTGAAGAGTGGAAGAAGGCGGGCGGCGAAGGCGAATGGGGCGTGCCCAAGACCTGGCAGCAGGTCAATGCCGCCACCAAGTTCCTCAAGGGCAAGAAGATCAATGGCCAGGATGCCTATGGCTATCTCGACCCGTGCAAGGGCTGGGGCGGTTTCGGCTTCTACTTCCTCGGCTCGCGCGCAACGGCCTATGCCAAGCACCCGGACGACAAGGCCTTCCTGTTCGATGCCGACACGATGAAGCCGCGCATCAACAACCCGGCCTGGGTTCGCGCCATTCAGGACGTGCTGGACTGCCTGCCCTCGGAACCGGCTGACCAGCTCAACGCCGACCCCGGCACCACGGGCTTCCAGCAGTTCCTCGCCGGCACCGGCTCCATGCTCTCCTGGTGGGGCGACATCGGCTCGAACGTCAAGACCAACGACACCTCCGTCGTCGGCGATGTCACGGCCTTCGACATTCTCCCCGGCTCGGACGATGTCTACAACTCCAAGACCGGCCAGTGGGACAAGCTGGCCTCCGGCCCGAACCACGCGCCGAACATGGCCTATATCGGCTGGGGCATCTATGTGATGGCCCGCGTCGATGCCGATGCGAAGAAGCAGAAGGCGGCCTGGTCGCTTGCGGCCCATCTCGGCGGCAAGGACATCTCGCTGTGGATGGCGGCCTATCCCTCGGGCTTCCAGCCCTACCGGCAGAGCCACTTCAACATCCAGGAGTGGGTGGGTGCGGGCTATGACGAGAAGTTCATCAAGAGCTTCCTCGACAGCCAGGCCAATTCCTACAACCACCCGAATGCCGCGATCGAACCGCGCATCCCCGGCATCTTCCAGTACTACTCGGTCGCCGAGGACGAACTGTCGAAGATCTATGCCGGCCAGATGACGGC
>JBIIGF010000024.1:0-10149 GCA_044236665.1 Aestuariivirga sp.
GTCGGTCATCTTCTGTGACCGCATCATGAGCCTCGGCTTCTACAATGCCTACAAGGCGGGCATCTCCTTCGGTAAGGATGACATGGTCATTCCCGAAACCAAGGAGAAGATCGTCGGCGCCACGCGCGAACTCGTGAAGGAGTTCGAGCAGCAGTACATCGACGGCCTGATCACCCAGGGCGAGAAGTACAACAAGGTCGTGGACGCATGGGCCAAGACCACCGACAAGGTGGCCGAGGAAATGATGGCGCGCATCTCGGCCGTACAGGTCGACGAAAAGACCGGCCGGGAGAAGCAGATCAACTCCATCTACATGATGAGCCACTCTGGTGCGCGCGGTTCGCCCGCGCAGATGAAGCAGCTGGGCGGCATGCGCGGCCTCATGGCCAAGCCGTCGGGTGAGATCATCGAAACGCCGATCATCTCGAACTTCAAGGAAGGCCTGTCAGTGCTCGAGTACTTCAACTCGACGCACGGCGCCCGCAAGGGCCTCGCCGATACAGCCTTGAAGACCGCCAACTCGGGCTACCTGACCCGCCGCCTGGTGGACGTTGCGCAGGACGCGATCATCTCGGAAGTGGATTGCGGCACGCAGTCTTACATCACCACACGGCCGATCGTTGACGCGGGCGAGATCATCGCCTCGCTGGGCAGCCGCGTGCTGGGCCGTACCGCGGCACAGGACGTGATCGACCCCGCAACCGGTGATGTGATCGTACCGGCCGGCAACGAGATCATGGAAGCCCATGTCGAACGGATCGAGAAGTCCGGCATCTCCGAGATCCGCATCCGCTCGGTGCTGACCTGCGAGACCAAGTTCGGCGTCTGTGCCAAGTGTTATGGCCGCGACCTGGCGCGCGGCACGCCTGTCAACATGGGCGAGGCCGTTGGCGTCATCGCGGCGCAGTCGATCGGTGAGCCCGGCACGCAGCTCACCATGCGTACCTTCCACATCGGCGGCACCGCGCAGGTTCTGAACGAATCCTTCATCGAAGCCAATGCGGACGGCAAGATCGTCATCCGCAACAAGAACGTGGCGAAGGATGCGTCTGGCCGCCTCATGGTCATGGGCCGCAATTCCTCGCTGGTTCTGGTCGATGAGAACGGCACGGAGCGGGCCATTCACAAGCTTGGATACGGCACCCGCCTCTATGTGGACGAGGGCGACAAGGTGAAGCGCGGTGCGCGTCTCGCCGAGTGGGATCCCTACACCCGCCCTCTGATGACCGAAGCCGATGGCACGGTGGAGTTCGAGGACGTGGTCGAGGGCGTTTCGGTGAACGAAGTGGCGGACGAAGCCACCGGTATCACCAACCGCGTCATCATCGACTGGCGCTCGAACCAGCGCGGTTCCACGCTGAAGCCCGCGATCGTCATCAAGGGCAAGGATGGCAAGGTCATGAAGCTCGCCCGTGGCGGCGAGGCCCGTTACCTTCTGTCGGTCGATGCGGTTCTCTCGGTCGATCCGGGCTCCAAGGTGCAGGCAGGTGACGTTCTGGCACGTATCCCGCTCGAAAGCGCCAAGACGCGTGACATCACCGGCGGTCTGCCGCGTGTGGCCGAACTGTTCGAGGCGCGCCGCCCCAAGGATCACGCGATCATCGCGGAGATCTCAGGCCGCGTCGAATTCGGCCGCGACTACAAGAACAAGCGCCGCATCCGCATCGTTCCGGCCGAGGATGGCGCGGAGGCCGTGGAGTACCTGATCCCGAAGGGCAAGCATCTGCCCGTCCAGGAAGGCGACTTCATCGAGAAGGGCGAGTACATCATGGACGGCAACCCCGCGCCGCATGACATTCTGGACATCAAGGGCGTGGAGGAGCTGGCCTCTTACCTCGTCAATGAAATTCAGGAAGTCTATCGCCTGCAGGGCGTGAACATCAACGACAAGCACATCGAGGTGATCGTCCGCCAGATGCTGCAGAAGGTTGAGATTACGGATGCCGGCGAGTCGACCCTGCTGGTCGGTGAGCAGGTGGACCGCGAGGAACTGGACCACGAGAACGCAAAGCTCGAGGCCGAGGGGCTTCGCCCCGCGTCCGGCAAGCCGGTGCTTCTTGGCATCACCAAGGCCTCGCTGCAGACGCGGTCCTTTATCTCGGCGGCGTCCTTCCAGGAAACCACCCGTGTGCTTACCGAAGCCTCGATCATCGGCAAGGTGGATACGCTGGAAGGCCTCAAGGAGAACGTCATCGTGGGCCGCCTCATCCCGGCCGGCACCGGCGGCATGCTCTCGCGCCTCCGCCAGGTTGCCGACAAGCGCGACCAACTGATCCTTGAAGAGCAGGCCAAGGCTTCGGAACTTCCTGCGGCGGAGTAAATCTGTTCACGTTCAGAGAAAAAGGCCCGGTGAAAACCGGGCCTTTTTGCTTTTTGGTCATCGTAACGATTGGAGCAAAATGATATTCGATTGACCTATGCTCGCGTTTCCCTCCCCCTTGTGGGGGGGATCAAGGGTGGGGCTCGCTCCGCCCTTCGGTCTTTCGGCCATGAGAGCCGATTGGTCAGACATCATCCAACCCCCACCCCGGCCCTCCCCACAAGGGGGAGGGGGGACTGAGGCGGGTACGTCAAAATTTATCATGCTCTCAAACAAAAGGGCCGGAAACCCGGCCCTTTCAAAACCTACGGATCACGTTGGATCAGAGTGGATAATCCCGCGCCGGGTCGATGCCGCAGCCTTCGATGAACTTCTTCATGTTGTGAACCTCATCCTTCGAGAGGCCATGGTCGGCGCCGTGGAAGGTTGCGGTATGGCCGTTCATCTTGACCATCAGCCGGCCATGTCCCGAGTGATCGAGTTCCGCGCCCATATCCTTGAACACATGCTCCACCTCATGCAGGTGAATGTTGCTCGGCATCGGGTGGCTGAACAGGCTGTGCAGGACCTTGCGGTGCTTGTGATTCATGCTGTGTCGCTCCTTCGTGTTGCTTGGTATCTAGCCAGGCAGCACGGGGCTGATCCTTGATCCTGATCAAGCCTCCAGCGCGGCACGGATCATCTGCGCATGGCGGGCGAGCAGGGCGTGGTCAGCCATCTTGCCGGTATGCGGGCGAAGCTCCACGCCGGGGTGGCGCGGCAGCACATGGACATGCAGGTGGTAGACGGTCTGCCCCGCAGCCGGCTCATTGAACTGCTTGACCAGAATGCCCTCCGCCGCGAAGGCCTTTCGCACAGCATGTGCGACCTTCTGCACCGAGGCCATGAGGGGGCCCAGAACTGCAGGGTCAGCGTCAAGCAGATTGCGCGAGGCAGCCTTTGGGATCACAAGCGTGTGGCCATCGGCCTGCGGCATCACATCCATGAAGGCGAGCGTGTGCTCGTCTTCATGGACCTTGTGGCATGGAATTTCGCCGCGCAGGATCTTGGCGAAGACGTTGTCCGGATCATAGCTCATGGCTGGTTCTCCCTCAGAAATCCTGTTCCTGCCGGAATGGCGAGTGGGCCGCAAGGGCCTGCTGGTGCTCGTCAACGCCGCGCCGTTCCGCTTCGAGATAATTGGCGACGGCACGCTGCAGGCCCGGGTGGCTCAGGTAATGCAGGCTGTAGGTCTTGCGGGGAAGATAGCCGCGCGCCAGCTTGTGGCCACCCTGCGCGCCCGCCTCAACGCGAGAGAGCCCGCGCGCAATGGCGAAGTCGATGGCTTGATAGTAGCAAGTCTCGAAATGCAGGCTGTCGTGATATTCGATCGCGCCCCAGTTCCTTCCGTACAGGGCATCTGAGCCGATGAAGTTGAGCGCGCCCGCGATCATCCGCCCGGCGCGTTCGGCGATCACCAGCAGGATGTTCTGCGGCATGGCCTCGCCGATCAGGCTGAAGAAGGTCCGGTTGAGATAGGGTGTGCCCCACTTTCGGGCACCCGTATCCATGTAGAAGTCATGGAAGGCATCCCAGTGCCTTTCTTCGATGTCGCCCCCGGTCAGTGCGCGAAGCGTGATGCCAGCCTTGGCTACGGCGGCGCGCTCCTTGCGGATGTTCTTGCGCTTCTGGGAGGAGAGCGAGGCGAGGAAATCATCGAAACTCCTGTAGCTGTCATTCATCCACTGGAACTGGATGTCGGTGCGTTGCAGCCAGAGTTTTCCCCCCAGTGCCGACCAGTCATCCTCCGGCAGGAATGTGATGTGTACCGAGGAGGCCTGCTCCTGAGCGCACAGGGCGATGAGGCCAGAGGCCAGTTCGCGCCGTCGTTCCTCTGTTTCAGCAAATAGACGCGGCCCGCTCACCGGCGTGAAGGGAACGGCCACCTGCAGCTTCGGATAATACTGGCCGCCTGCGCGCTCATAGGCATCGGCCCAGCCATGGTCGAAGACATACTCACCCTGCGAATGGCGCTTGCGGTAGCAGGGAGCGATGCCGGTGATGCACTGGGCATCATCCTCCATCACGATGTGGCGTGGCGTCCAGCCCGTCCGGGCGACGGCACAGCCTGATTCTTCAAGACAGCGGAAGAAATCATGCGAGACGAGTGGATTGAACTCTCCCCCAGGCGGATTGGCGAGGCGGTCCCAGTCTTCCCGTGGGATCGACAGCGCGCTTGTCACCGCCTTCAGCATGTCAGGCGCGGAAGCCTTCGAAGGTGATCTGGTCCGAGTGACGAAGTGCGGTCCACGCCTGCCGGGGGGAGCGGATGGTCCATGTGATGATGGGCATGCCTGCAGCGCGGAACTGCTCGATCGGCGCCCAGGGCAATTCCTCGAAGAAGAATGACACGAAATCCGGCCGCGTGCGGGCCACATGGGCAAAGGTGCGCAGTTCCATCTGCTTCGGAAGGGGCAGGCTGTCATAGTAGGAATCGAAAGCGCGTTCCGCCACGATGCCTCGGATCGTGCCGGGCGAGATCCGGCGCACCGCCGCCACCACGTCCGGGTCGAAGGACATGACGGCATGATCTCCGGCGTAGCCCTTCAGTACCTCAAGCGCACGGGCGGCAAGGCGTTCATCGCCGTCCCAATGCGACTTCAACTCGATGATGAGTGGCACCCTGCCGCTGACCTGCTCAAGCAGTTCGGCAAGGGTCTGCACCGTGTCGGTGGAGTGGCGGATGGCGAGGCGCTTGATCTCGTCGGTGCTGATGTCCTTCACGAGCCCACGGCCATTGGTCAGCCGCTCGAGGTGGTCATCGTGGAAGACAACCGCCTCCCCATCACTGGTGAGTTGCAGGTCGCACTCGATGGCGTAGTTGCCTGCAAGGGCTGCGGCGAAGGCAGACGCCGTATTCTCGACAATGCCACCAGCAAGGTCATGCAGCCCCCGGTGGGCGATTGGGCGCGCCGTGATGAAGCCTGCCGCACGCGGCCTGAAAGGATGGTCCATCCTCACTCCACCTCGATGATGGCTTCAACCTCCGTTGCCACGCCCAGCGGGAGCGAGGGGGAGGCCACGGCCGATCGCGCATGGCGGCCCTTGTCGCCAAACACGTCCACCATGAGGTCAGAGGCTCCGTTGATGACCTTGGGATGGTCTGTGAAACTGGCCGTGGCGTTGACGAAACCCACGAGCTTCACCACCCGCGTGACGCGGTCGAGATCGCCGCCGCAGGCATCCTTCAACTGGGCGATGACATTGATGGCGCAGAGGCGTGCAGACTTGACGCCGTCCTCCAGGGAGACCGTGCCGCCTAGCTGGCCCGCAAAGGCGACCTTGCCGTTCTCGAACGGCACCTGGCCAGAGATGAAGACGAGATTGCCGGTGCGCACCCACGGCACATAGTTGGCAACAGGCTTCGCCGCCACGGGAAGGCTGATGCCGAGTTCGGCGAGGCGTTTGTCGATTTGTCCCATGGTATTCTCCTGTGGTGAACGAACACCTTTATCCACTTCGCCCGCAGATTGGTGCCATGACCTTCCGGGGTCAAGTGCAGGCAAGCGAGCGAAGGCACGCTGAGTGAACCCTACTGGCACCGCGTTGGGATGTTTGTCGTGATCGTATCCTTGTCAGTCGAATCGGTGACACCGTCATAGTTGAAGTCGAACATGCTGGAACCTGTCCATGTCTGGGTCAGGCGGTTGAAATCCTTCAGGTCGCGGACATTCACGACGCCGTCGCCATTGCCGTCACCGGGACAGTTCGGGGAGGATTTGTAGAGATCGGTCAGGTATTTTGACAGGCGCCTATAGGAACCCGTGGCCCCGGGAACCGAAATCAGATTGTTCACGATCGGAACGCCGTTCTGCTGCGAATAGATCTCTTCGCCTGCGCGGTCGATCTTCAGTTTCACTGGGTTCCGGCTCTCGTTGATTTCATAGAATTCATCGAGAGTCTGCTGTGTTCCCTCATCGGGATAGTCCGGATCGTAATCAAGCCAATGGCTGCGAACCAGTTTGAACTTTGCGTCACGAGCAGCATAGTAAAGTTGCGGATATTGGCCAACCTTCACCGTATCATAGGTGCTGGTGTCAGTCAGGGATCCGTAGATCGCCTGATTGACCTGCCAGCACTGGTCGACCTGCGCGATGACGCTTGGATCCGTGGCGCCCGGCCCCCAGTAGATGCCTCCATTGGCCTCACAGACGCTCTTGTCGAGCGGAGTCTGCGTGCAAGAGCCTGGCGATGTGCCTGACGCGCCGACCACGCAAGGTGGATTATGGCCGCCATCGAGCTGGATGTTGAGGCCACCCTCCGTGAAGTTGATGTTACGGATGCGGCGCTGACCAGGATTGGTGAGATAGTCAAGCATCGGCACGGAATCGATGGTGCGGGGCTGCGCGGCCTTGTGCGGGTCAAGGCCCGCCAACTCTCCGAACAGGCCGAAGATGTCCACCGCATTGGTCATGTGGGGCACATCGCGATTAGGCTGCTGGACCAGAGGGCCGGCGATCATGAGAGGTACCCAGACACCGGTCTGGTAAGCGGTTGCCTTGGCGCGCGACGGATCGAAAGGTTCCTTCACGAGATTGCCAAGCGAGCCGTTGTCCCCGACGATGATGATCATGGTGTCGGACCTGGCTGGATCATACGTGATGGTCCCGTCGGACCGTTTCCGGGCAAGTCCGGTTGATACGAGGAGGCGGCCGAACTCCGTATCCATGGCTTCGATCATCGCATCCGAGAGAATGCGCTCGACCTCGTCGTTGCTGCACTCGGTGCCGAGATTGCCGGGAGAACCCATTGTGGCGGCAAGGCGGCTCCGGGTGGTCTTCGAGAGCAGGTGGCCGGGCGGCGTCTGTATCGGCGTGTGGTCAGCACTGAAGGACAGTGTCGCCATCCAAGGCGTTCTGGTGTCCTTCTGGCTGTTGATCCAATCGATGGCCGCATTGACTTCGATGGTGGAACGGTAGTTGCGCCCGGCTGGATTGGCGAGATTGACTTCGGTAACGCGGTTTCCCTTGTTGACGATCACCTGAGAGACGTAGTGCGCGTTCTGCATCTGGAAGTTAAGATTGGCGGGTGGTGTTGACTGGCAGCTTGCATTGGGAACAAGGATACCTCCCTCCTTGAGGCAGGTCAGGCCAGGGGAATCCCCGAGGTTGGAGCCGCTGATCACCCGGCATGACGAACCGCCGCCTGATTTCTCCTTGTAACAGGCTCCGGTGTTGGCGCCTTCACCATTGATGGCCCGATTGGTACTTGGCACGTAACCGCAGGCATAGGTACCGGTGGCGCCGACACCACCTGCCGTGGTGTCGATGGAAGCGGGTAGGCCGCCGATCCAGCCATAGAAATAGTCCCAGCCAAGCTGTCCGGGTCCGCCATTGCCGAACTGGTTGTTGTCTGGTCCGCCGAGATGATACTTTCCGAACAGCGCGCTTGTGTATCCCGCTTGCTTCATCATGCGGGCGGCCGTCACTTCATAGGGAGAGGCCTGCGAATTGGCGAGGTCGTTCTGGCCGATGGCTTGGTAGACATTGGTGCGGAACGGGTAGCGGCCGGTCATCAGCGCCATTCGGCCATTGGAGCACTCCGGCATGGACCAGGTGCTGCGGAACCGCACGCCCGCGCTGGCAATCATGTTGATGTTCGGTGTCAGCGGCGGGCTGGCGCCGCCATAGCCCAAGGTGGAGAGCTGGTCGATCCCGACATCATCCAGCATGACGAAGAGAATATTCGGCTTTTGCACCGGCGCTGATGGGTTCAGCGGGCTCGCGCTGCTGGATGCATGCGGATTGGGTGACGAGGACTGGGCACTTTGTCCACTGGCGGGAAACGTGGCAGCTGCAAGCAGGAGCGTGGTCAGGACGGTAAGTGCGCGCGGCGCGT
Source organism: Aestuariivirga sp. (assembly GCA_044236665.1). GTDB lineage: Bacteria > Pseudomonadota > Alphaproteobacteria > Rhizobiales > Aestuariivirgaceae > Aestuariivirga. The sequence goes on from JBIIGF010000024.1 coordinate 8,198, forward strand.
TTCCAATTCGCATTCAGAGGGTCCCGAAGGTAAACTTCATCGTTGGCATTTACTTAGCTTATGAGAGCATCGAAAGCTACGGCGCCGCGCCGGAGGCTGGCCCTGGCCGGAGCACGGTGCGGAAGCCGATATGCGTGCTACCGAGGTCCGCCTCGCCCGGTTGTCGCGCCGATGGCCGGTAGCGGCCGCAGAAATTCGTGGCGCAGAGCCACGAACCGCCTTTGATCACCCGCTGCTCAGGCAAGCCGGGCGGTGTTGGCGGCGGCTCTCCGCCATGGCCGGGCTGATAGCGGTTTTCGGTCCATTCCCACACGTTGCCGATCATGTCGCGCAGCCCGTAGCCATTTGCCGCAAAGCAGCCAGCGGGCGCAGGCCCGTGGTAACCATCACCGGCACTGTCGAAATAGGGGAATACCCCTTCCCATATATTGGCCTCCGGCTGCCGGTCCTCAACAGGGGTCGTTTCGCCGCCGCGTGCCGCCCACTCCCATTCCGCCTCGGTTGGCAAGTCGTGGCCCCGCCACGCTGCATAGGCTTTGGCATCTTGCCAACTGATCTGCGTGACGGGCTCGGCGTCACGGCCCGTGATATCCGTGCCCGGGCCGCCGGGGTGGCGCCAGTTGGCCCCGGGCGTGAACGTCCACCACTGCGACGGATCCAGCTGCGCCAGTGTCTGCTGCGGCATCACGAACACCATGGACCCCGCGGCACGGTATTCATCGGGCAGGTCGGGATAGAGTTCGGGAGGCAGAGGCTTTTCCGCCGTCGTCACATATCCCGTTGCGGCCACGAAAGCCGCAAACTGGGCGTTTGTTACCTCATGGGTGTCAATCCGGAAGGCTTCGAGCGAGACCTCCTGTGGAGGGCGCTCCTCGGGATAGTGTTGATCCGAGCCCATGGTGAAACGCCCGCCCGGTACGGGTGTCATGCCGGCCCCCGCCGCCGGAAAGCCTTTTGGAAGGCCCGAATAGGATTTGCAGCCCTGTGTGTCCCCGGAGGCGGGTCCCAGCGGCACGCCAGCCGTTACCGACACAAGGACCAGGCCGGCGAAGAACAGCATCGGCGGGCGCAGGCCATAAGTTAGGAGGATGTTTCTCACGCGAGCTTTGTATGGCCTGGCGGCTTCAGGGCAAAGTCAAAAGATCGGTGGGCCGTTCGCCCCGGAAGAACTGCTCGAGATTGTCGATGCATTTATGCGCCATGGCGCTGCGGGTGCCGGGAGTCGCACTGCCGATATGGGGCAGGAGGAACACATTGTCGAGGCCGCGGTAACGGGGGTCGATGGCGGGTTCGCCCCTGAACACGTCGAGACCCGCTGCGGCCAGCCTGCCAGCGGTAAGGGCGGCGATCACCGAGTCATCATCAACGATGTCGCCGCGCGCCGTGTTGACGAGGATCGCGCCTTCGGGAAGCAGCGCCAGCGCCGCGGCATTCACCATGCCTCGCGTTTCGGGCGTCGAGGCGCAGTTGATCGAGAGGAAATCGCAGTGGGGCAGCATATCCGCGAAACGCGCATGGTGGCGTGCGCCATGGGCCAGTTGCGGCGGTACCGGTTGGCGCGAGTGGTAATGCAATTCCATGTTGAAGGCAGCGGCGCGCCTGGCAACAGCCTGGCCAATCCGCCCCATCCCGAGAATACCGAGGCGCTTGCCCGACACATCATGGCCCAACGGGGAGATCAGCGTGCTGGCACCCCAGCGGTTTTCCCGCACCATGCGGTCGCCCCAGGAGGCACCACGCGCCGCGCCAAGCATCAGCAGAAGGGCGATGTCTGCCGTGGCCTCGGTCAGCACGCCCGGCGTGTTGGTGACGGCGATTCCCTTGGCCCTCGCTTGCGGAATCGACAAGTGGTCATAGCCCACCGAATGGGTGGCGATGATGCGGACCGAGGGCGGCAGGGCCGGGATGAAGTCCTGCCCCAGGCGGTCGAAGGAGGTGAGAAGTATGCCGTC
>JBIIGF010000463.1:0-2718 GCA_044236665.1 Aestuariivirga sp.
TTCGCCCATCACGGTCATGCCGCGGAGCCCATCCCACACCTGCACGATCTCGCCATGGCGCGCGCGGCCATTGGAGAGCAACGCAAGGCCGATCCACATGTTGAGCATGGGCGACCAGGCGACCGAGGTGACATAGCCCTGATCATTCTTCATGGAGGGCTTGTCGTTCGCCTTCAGCAGATGCGCGCCGGAGCGAAGCCGCGTTGACGGATCAACCGGGCGGATGCCCACGACGCACTGGCGGTTCGGATCCTGAAGGCCTTCGCGCTGCGCCATCATGCGGCCGATGAAGTCCTTCTTGGTGGACACCATCTTCGCCATGCCGAGATCGCCGGCGGTGGTCGTGCCGTTCAGTTCGCCGCCCGCCACATGGCCCTTTTCGATGCGCATGATGGAGAGCGCTTCCACGCCATAGGGAACGATGCCGAATTCCTCGCCCGCCTGCATCACCGCGCGGGCAACCATGTTGCCGTAGTCAGCCGGTACGGCCAGCTCATAGGCATGTTCGCCCGAGAAGGAGAGGCGGAACAGGCGGGCCGGAACGCCACCCATGATGGTGACTTCGAGCGCCGCCATGTAGGGCACCGTCTCGTCGTTCATCTGGAGATCGTCCAACAGCTTCTGCAGCGTGGCGCGGGACTTGGGGCCGGCCACCGCCATCTGTGCCCACTGCTCGGTGACCGAGACATAGGTCACATCGAGATCGGGGAAGAGGGCCTGATGGGCGAACTCCATCTGCGCCATCACCTTGGCGGCATTGGCCGTGGTGGTGGTCATCACGTAATGGTCTTCGGCAAGGCGGGACGTGGTGCCATCGTCATAGACGATGCCATCCTCGCGCAGCATCAGGCCATAGCGCGCCTTGCCCACGGCGAGCGTGGAGAAGGTGTTGCAATACATCTTGTCGAGGAAGGCGCCCGCATCCTTGCCCTGCACATCGATCTTGCCCAGCGTGGAAACATCGCAGAGGCCGACGCCATTGCGCGTCGCCAGCACCTCGCGCGTGGCGGCGGCAAGCCAATCCTCGCCTTCATGCGGGAACCATGAGGAGCGCATCCACAGGCCGGTTTCGACGAACACCGCACCCTGCTCTTCCGCCCAGTCGTGAAGTGGCGTCTTGCGCACCGGCTGGAAATGGTGGCCGCTGAACGGGCCTGCGAAAGCGCCGAAGGACACGGGCGTGTAGAAGGGACGGAAGGTGGTGGTCCCCACCTCGTCCATGCTGCGGCCCGTCGCCTCCGCAAGGATGGCAATGGCATTGATGTTGCCGAGCTTGCCCTGGTCGGTCGCCATGCCGGTCGTCGTGTAGCGTTTGGCGAGTTCGACATCCTTGTAGCCTTCGCGCGCGGCGAGCGGCAGGTCCTTGGCAGTCGCGTCGTTCTGGTAGTCAATGAAGGCCTTGCCGTGGCTTTCCTTCACCCACCACAAGGGCGAGATGGCGAAGGCCTCATCACGGCAGGACGGCACCTCGATGGCGCGGCCATCGCCTGCGCCCTTGGCGGCACCGTCGCGCAGGCATTCAGACAGCAGCATCTTGCCGGCCGCAGCACCGATGGCCTGGAACGCCGCACCCGTATCGGGCGGCACGAAGCCCGCGATCTCGGCATTCCAGTGGGGCTTCAGGCCACGGTGACAAGTGAGGTTGACGACCGGGCTCCAGCCGCCGGACATGGCGACTGCGTCGCAATCAATATGCGTGCCGTCGGTCAGTTCGACGCCCTTCACGCCCTTGCCGCCCGTGACGTCAGCAAGCAGCTTGCCGCGCAGCACGGGAACGCCCGCCGCATCGGCCTTCGAGTCGGTGCGGCTGTCGATGATGGCCTCGACATGGACGCCATGCGCCTTGAGATCGCGCGCAGTGCGATAGGCCGAATCATTGTTGCCGAAGACAACAACCGAACGGCCAGCCGCCGCCGCATAGCGGTTGGCGTAAGTGCGCATGGCCGAGGCCAGCATGACGCCCGGCACATCATTGCCACCGAAGGCGATGGGGCGCTCTTCCGCACCGGCGGCCAGCACGGCACGCTTCGCGATGATGCGCCAGTAGCGCTGGCGCGGCTCATAGACGTCGGGCACGGCGACATGGTCATTCACGCGCTCGACGGCACCGAACACATTGCCGTCAAACCAGCCCATGACGGTGGTGCGCGGCATGAGGGTCACATTCGGCATCGCGGCCAGTTCGGCAATGACGCCCTGGGCCCATTCGACGCCCGAAACACCGGCGATCTCCTCGCGCTCGTTCAGGAGCGAGCCACCGAGGCGAGAGCTTTCATCAGCGAGCACCACGCGCTGGCCGTGGCGGGCCGCGGCGAGGGCGGCCATCAGGCCCGCGGGGCCTGAGCCCACGACCAGCAGGTCGCAATGGGCATAGGCTTTTTCATACTTGTCCGGATCGGGAAGCTTCGACGCGGTGCCAAGCCCTGCGGCGCGGCGGATCAGCGGCTCATAGATCTTCTCCCAGAAGCTCTTCGGCCACATGAAGGTCTTGTAGTAGAAGCCCGCGACGAAGATGGAGGATGCCAGCGAGTTGATTGCGCCGACATCGAAGTTGAGGGAGGGCCAGTTGTTTTGGCTCTTCGCCACCAGCCCGTCGAAGAGTTCGATCATGGTGGCGCGGGTATTGGCTTCCTTGCGGCCGCCCTCGCGCAGTTCAACCAGCGCGTTGGGCTCCGCCGCACCCGCCGTGATGACACCACGCGGGCGGTGATACTTGAA